>CAYWIR010000053.1:0-10329 GCA_964458375.1 uncultured Neptunicoccus sp. | reverse complement strand
AAGATGTGCCAGGCTGTAATGCCGTTTGGGCTGGGGATCGTCTTTTGCAAATGAAGGCCTCTGATGTTGCTGTGGCCGTTGCTATCGACGGTGGTTTGTTCACCCCCGTCATCCAAGACGCTGAAATTAAGCCACTTTCTGTGATTTCCGCAGAGATGAAAGACCTCGCGACCCGCGCGAAAGACCGTAAACTCGCCCCCCACGAATACCAAGGTGGCAGCTTTGCGATTTCCAATCTTGGCATGTTTGGAATTGAAAACTTCGATGCGGTCATCAACCCACCACACGGCTCCATCCTTGCCGTTGGCGCAGGCCAGAAACAACCTATCGTGAATGCGGATGGCGCATTGGCTTCGGCCACTAAAATGTCCGTAACCCTCTCTGTCGATCACCGCGTCATCGATGGCGCTCTTGGGGCACAGTTCCTCGCAGCACTCTCTGGATACATCGAAAAACCCATGTCGATGCTGGTGTAAAACCACCCCTCGTCTTCAATGTTCCAAAAATACCTAAAAAAAGGGCGCTGAAATCTCAGCGCCCTTTGTCGTTTCCTGTCTTTTAGCCTTAGTCGCCTGACCCAAGCGCCAGCGCGACAAAGCGCGGTGCACCCTCACGACGAACCAGCATCAGCACAGACTTACGCCCCGCATCTCTGGCGGCACTCAAGGCATCCACAACATCTTTTGGCGCGCTCACAGGTTTCTGACCAACCTCAGAAATCACATCACCAGAGCGCATTCCCTTTTCATAGGCATCGGTGCCCTCGTCCACTGTCAGCACCGCAACACCTTTCAGGTTCGGGTCCAACTGCAGCTGATTGCGCACCTCTTCGGTCAATGGTGTCAAACGCATGCCCATGGTCTCTTGGTCGGTTGTTTCTGGCTTGGCCAATGCAGGCACAATTGGCTTGCGCTCTGCATCTTCTCGACGACCCAAAACAACCTGCAAGGATTCTTCTGATCCATCGCGGAACACAGTCACATCCACGGCTTTGCCCACAGCGGCGTTGCCCACCGCACGCACCAATCCGCGTGTATTTGCAACCTCGCGGCCATCAAAATTCAGGATGATGTCACCTGCCAAAATGCCAGACTTTTTCGCAGGGCCTTCTGGCACATTGCTCACCAATGCACCGCGCACGCTATCTAAACCAACAGCTTCTGCAATATCCGCATCCACATCTTGGATTTGAACACCCAACCAACCGCGACGGGTCTCACCGTATTCTTGCAGCTGATCCACAACTTTCGTCACAACATTTGACGACATGGAAAAACCCAAACCGATGGATCCGCCAGTAGGGGAAATAATCGCCGTGTTCACACCAATCACTTCACCATCCATATTGAACAACGGACCACCAGAGTTGCCTTTGTTGATCGCTGCATCCGTCTGGATATAGTCGTCATAAGTCCCACGAAGCGAGCGTTCCCGCGCCGAGATAATCCCAGCAGACACAGAAAACCCTTGTCCCAGCGGGTTACCAATGGCCAGCACCCAGTCGCCCACACGGGCCACGTTGCTGTCGCCAAAGCCCACAAACGGCAGGTCGCGATCTGCTTCTACTTTCAACAGCGCGATGTCTGTTTTGTCATCTGTGCCAATCAACTTGGCATCCAACAGCGGTCCGCCTTCAAACAGCTCAACCTGGATTTCATCGGCGCCATCAATAACGTGGTTGTTCGTCACGACATATCCATCCGCCGAAATGATAAACCCAGACCCAAGCGCAGAGGCGCGGCGCGGGCGATTGTTGTTATTGCCCTGGCCTTCTGGGCCAAACAAATCAGGGAACAAGTCTTCCAGCGGGGAGCCCTGCGGCGCACGGGGCATCACAGGGGCTTCGCGCCCCACAACAACTGTGCTGGTCGTGATATTCACCACTGCGGGGCTCAATCGCTCTGCCAAATCCGCGAAACTGTCTGGGGCCCCACGGGCTGCGGCCGACATGGCCTGCAACAAGATCATGGCCAGTGTCACAAAAGCGCCTGTGGCATAGGCCATGGCCTTATGCGAAGTGTCGACATTCGAACTGTTGGCGCGTGTCGCTGTCATCGTTTTCAATTTAGTCTCTCCTCAAGATACTGCTAGACTGTTGGAACTGATACGCATCAGGCGCAGCGTTCCGTTCCCTTTATTTTGTGTCACACCAGCAACATTGCAACGAATTCCATTGCAACAAAAGGTGAAAATAACGTGATCAATAGGTGAGCAACTTCACGCCTTCTTGCGCGACTTCGCTAATTTGGCGTGTATTTTCTTCAAATACTTCACGCATTGGCCTCACAGGCTTCGCGCAATCCAAACCACAAAAACCCCAACAGCCACGATACCCAGCCCAATGTTGCGCCGCGTTTGTACAGGGATTTGCTGCAACGCTTTTAACAGGTCTTCAAAACGTAAAGGGACCAGTGCAAGCACCAGTCCCTCAATTACAGCCAACAGGCCGAGAGCCATAAGAAGCTCTTTCATATCGGTTAACCTATTCGCGGCCCGTGTCCGACTTCAGGAAGTCAAAGAACTCGCTGTCAGGTGAAATCACCAGTGTAGAGTTGCTGCCCTTAAGCGATTCCTCATAGGCTGCAAGCGAGCGGTAAAAGGCAAAGAACTCAGGGTCACGACCAAATGCATCCGCAAAGATCGCGTTCCGCGCAGCATCTGCTTCACCACGAATGATATCGCTGTTCTTTTGTGCTTCGGACACGGTTTCAACCACAGTACGATCTGCCTGCGCGCTCACACGCTGGGCTGCTTCGTTACCACGGGCGATCTCGTCCGCCGCTTCCCGTTCGCGTTCTGCACGCATACGCTCAAACGTTGCTTCAAGGTTTTGCGCAGGCAGATCAGCACGTTTGATCCGCACGTCGATGATTTCCACACCAAGACTAGAAGCCTCTGCACGCGACAAGTCGCGGATCTGGTTCATGAGCGCAACACGATCAGCAGACAGAACCGCACCAGAGGTTACACCCCCCAGAACACCACGCAACTGGGCGTTCAAGATGCGTTCCAAACGGGACCGCGCCCCATTGACGCCAGAGGCACCAACCGCACGACGGAACTGTTTCGCATCTGAAATACGCCAGCGCGCAAAGGCATCCACAACAAGACGACGGTCATCCGCAGGGGTCACTTCCAACGGCTGTGTGTCAAGCGCGAGGATACGGTCATCGTATTTTACGATTTCGTGAAACAACGGCACTTTGAAATATAGACCAGGTTCTGCGATTTCAGCGGTTACTTCACCAAACCACAGACGCAGCGCCTTTTCGCGTTCGTCGACGATATAAACGGCACTGGCCAAAATGATCAGAATAACCGCAACAATGGGGAGTAAGAATTGCAAACGTTTCATTAGTTTGATCCTCCACGGTTTTTGTTCAACTCATTGAGCGGCAAATACGGCACAACACCTTGCCCGCCTCCGGCACTTTCGTCGATGATGATCTTCTCAACACCGCCCAAAACGCGCTCCATGGTTTCCAAATACAGACGTTTGCGTGTTACTTCGGATGCTTTCGCATATTCGTCGTAGACGGCCACAAAACGGCTGGCTTCACCTTCGGCTTGGTTCACCTGTTGGGCGCGATAGCCTTCGGCCTGCTCCAACAACTGGGCTGCTTTACCACGGGCTTCGGCCACTACACGGTTCGCATAGGCGTCCGCTTGTTTTTCCAAAGTGTCGCGTTTTTGCTCGGCTGCTTGAACTTCACGGAATGCGTCAATCACCTCTTCAGGTGGATCAGCCTTGTCAAAGTTCACACGCACCAAAGACACACCACTGTCGTAGCTGTCAAGCGTGGCTTGAATCAATTCGCCCAATTCTTGGGAAATCGCATCACGGTCACGGTTCAAGATCGGCGCAAGGTTTGATCGCGCGATAATTTCGCGCATCGCAGATTCAGACACCGCACGAATGGTGTCTTCTGGCTCGGCCAAGTTGAACAGGAATTTTTGCAAATCAGAGATGTTCCAAACAACTTGGAAATCAATGTCCACGATGTTCTCGTCACCTGTCAGCATCAAACCACTGTCCAGACGCGATCCACGGCCCACACCGATATCAACGGTGTTCTCCCGCGTCACCGCGCGAATTTCTTTGGTTACAACAGGCCAAGGGGCAAAGTTCAAACCCTCATCACCTGTTTGCACATATTCACCAAACAGCAACTCAACGGATTGCTCGGATGTATCAACGCGGTAGAAGCTGGCGAACAGCCACAACACAACTGCGCCCAGCAAGACCAAGCCAACCATGCCTCGGCTAATGCCAGGACCACTTGGCAATCCGCCACCGCCAGTGCGGCCACCGCCGCCCTTGCCGCCCATCAGCACACGCAGCTGCTCTTGGCCTTTGCGCACGATCTCATCGATTTCGGGCATTTGGCCTTGATTGCCGCCTGTGGGGCGTCGATTGTCGCCGCCGCGGTCGTTGTCATCATTGCCGCCACGGTTTCCACCGCCGCCGCCCCAAGGACCCCCAGAATTATTACCTGCCATCTTAAATAGCATCCTTTCATAAGGTGTTTGCGTACTAGACACTTAGTTGGCTGTTTTTGTCAGAAAATCAAGAGAACCACAACTACCGCGTGAGCGTTGACATTGTGACCAATTCCTCTGCCGCCGTAGGGTGAACTGCCACAGTTCTATCAAAATCTTCTTTGGTGGCCCCCATTTTCACGGCAACACCAGCCAATTGGATCATTTCGCCTGCTCCATGCCCCACAATATGGCACCCCAGCACTTTGCGTGTGGCTTTGGAAACGATCAATTTCATTAACATTTTCTCGTCTTTACCTGCAAGAATATGCATCATCGGGCGAAATGCCGCAGCATATACTTCAATCTCTTCTTGGTCCCGCGCCTCTTCTTCGCCCAAACCAACCGTGCCGATTTCTGGCTGTGTAAAGACGGCCGTAGGGATCAGATCGTGATCAGGGCGGGTTGGATTGTCCTTAAACACTGTCTCCACAAAGGCCATGCCTTCACGAATTGCCACTGGGGTCAGGGCTACACGGTCCGTGACGTCCCCCACCGCATAAATCGACGGCACTGTGGTTGCGGAATACTCATCCACTTTCACCGCACCATTGCGACCCAACTCAACACCAACGTCTTCCAACCCCAAACCCGCAGTGTTCGGAACGCGCCCAGTGGCATAGATCACCTGATCCACCTCAAACTGACCGCCATCTTTGTTGGTCACTTTGATCCCACCGTCTACTTTCTCCAGCGCGGACACATCCATGTTCACCTGCAAATCAATGCCTTTGGCACGCATTTCCGTTGCCACATGGTCCCGCACTTCGTTGTCAAACCCGCGCAAAATCTGCTCCGAACGATAAAACTGCGTTGTTTGCGTCCCAAGACCGTTGAAAATCCCCGCAAACTCGCTGGCAATATAACCACCACCCACGATCAAAACGCGCTTCGGCTGTTCCGTCAGTTCGAAAATCTCATTCGATGAAATTGCCAATTCTGACCCTGTAAATTCGGGGATGAAAGGCCACCCACCTGTTGCAACCAAAATGGTCTTTGCTGTGATCACTTCATCACTTGCCAACGTCACCTCATGGGGGCCAGTGACAATCGCACGCGCATCATAAAGCGTAACACCTGCCCCTTTCAGGTTCTTGGCATAAATCCCTTCCAAACGGTCAATCTCGGCATCTTTGGCACCCTTAAACGTGGCCCAATCAAAAGACCTGTCTCCAACCGTCCAACCAAAACCTGCTGCATCCTCAAAGTGTTCTGAAAACTGCGACGCATACACCATCAGCTTTTTTGGAACACACCCACGGATCACACAGGTCCCTCCGTACCGATGCTCTTCGGCCAAACCGACTTTAGCACCCGCTTGGGATGCCACGCGGCTAGCACGCACACCACCAGAACCGCCTCCAATCACAAAGAGGTCGTAATCATAAGCCATCATTCATGTCCTTATTTTGCTGTCCGCAGTCAGCGCACAGTCTTAATCTTCGATATCGGCGAACAGGTTTTCGTTCAGCAAAATATCAATTTGCTCATTCTCTACCGTGCCATTGTTAATGTCACGGACTTCCACACGTCCGTCCCCATGACCAATCACAATGGCGTCAGCGATATCTAGGAACAACCCATTTTCCACCACACCTGGCACTTGGTTAATGATCAGCGACAATTCCCGTGCGTTTTCAATCCGCCTTAGATGCAGGTCAAGAATGTAGTGCCCCTCATCCGTGATCAGTGGTCCATCATTTTGCAATCGCAACGTGGATGCACTGCCCAACACGTTCACATTGGCTAGGCATTCCTCAATCAGTTCTTTCGTGGTTTCCCACCCAAATTTCA
Organism: uncultured Neptunicoccus sp.; assembly: GCA_964458375.1. Lineage (GTDB taxonomy): Bacteria > Pseudomonadota > Alphaproteobacteria > Rhodobacterales > Rhodobacteraceae > Amylibacter. Next base: position 3,996 of record CAYWIR010000053.1, on the reverse strand, counting down.
CAACTTCAACAGGCAACGGAAACGCACCCAGCGTTTCAACAGCTTTGCTCGCATCCGAAATCACAACCATCTGGTCGCTGGCCGTTGCCACGATCTTTTCCTGCAACAACGCACCGCCGCCACCTTTTATCAGGTTCAGGTTAGGATCAAACTCATCCGCCCCGTCTATGGTCAGATCAAGCCATTTCACTTGGTTAAGCGAGTACACATCAATACCCACATCTCGCGCCAATTGCGCGGTCCGCTCTGATGTTGGCACGGCTTTAATCTTTAAACCTTCGTCGCGCACCAACTCGCCCAGCATCTTTACCAGCCAAGCTGCAGTTGATCCCGTGCCAAGCCCCACGCGCATCCCATCTTCCACGTAATCCACCGCCCGTTTGGCGGCGACAAACTTGGCCTTGTCTATCGGGGAAAAGTCACTGCTCATAACACGCCCTTTGGTGTTTGGTTTTTCTCAGGTATAAGACGTTCCTCCCTCATCGGCGAGAGTGAATTGCCAGTTCCCCGCGTTTTTTAACGTCCCCGACCTCCAAATGCCCTTTTGAGCACATGATATGTCGGATACGCGGCAGCTTGGCGCGTAAACACGGATAAAAATCAGCTAAACTCCAAGGACAGATCGCCATGTTTCTTAGCATCTTCGAAATCTTCAAAGTGGGCGTCGGCCCCTCATCCTCCCACACGATGGGCCCGATGACCGCTGCCTCTATGTTTCTTAACAAACTAAAAGCCGAAGGCATCAACGCTGCCGCCCTTGGTGGCTCCCTTCATGGGTCTCTTGCATTCACGGGCATTGGCCACCGCACTGACCGCGCCGTTGTGTTGGGTCTAGACGGGTTTACGCCTGATGATTTCGATCCAGATGCCGCAAAAATGGCCGAAGACCGTATCGCAGCGCATAAAACCGTCAAACCCCAAGGTCATCCAGAATACGCATTTGACCCCGCCCAAGACCTGATCTTTGACTATGACACAGTCTTAACAGGTCACGCCAACGGCCTAAAACTCTGGGCCAAGGACGCAAACGGCGCAATCCTTGTGGAACAAATCTACTATTCCATTGGCGGCGGTTTTGTCGCCACCGCCGAAGACATGGAACAAGTCGAAGCCGAACAAGGCGCGATCCCAGACGAAGTCCCCTATCCTTTTAAAAACGCAGACTACATGATGGATATGGCCAAATGTGCGGGCAAATCTATCGCCCAGATGAAATGGGAAAACGAACTCATTCGCTCTGGCCCCGAAAACCTACGCGACCGCATCCTGCGCATTTGGCACGTTATGAACACCTGCATCGACAAAGGTCTTGATACAGGCGGCACCCTTCCTGGCGGTCTTAATGTGAAACGCCGTGCCATGGGCATCCATGAACAATTGCAGGCAGAACAAGGCCAAAACGTCACCGCACCTCATATCATCAACGATTGGATATCGGCCTACGCCATGGCCGTGAACGAAGAAAACGCCGCAGGTGGCCAAGTCGTGACCGCCCCCACCAACGGGGCCGCAGGCGTGGTGCCAGCAACCATCCGCTATTACCTTGACCACGTGCCAAGCGCGAAAGAAGACGATGTAGTGGATTTCCTGCTCACAGCTGCCGCAATCGGTGGCATTATTAAAAACAATGCTTCAATCTCAGGCGCCGAAGTCGGTTGTCAGGGAGAAGTTGGCTCCGCCTCTGCCATGGCCGCTGCTGGCCTTTGCGCCGTGCTCGGTGGCACTCCGCAGCAGGTTGAAAACGCAGCCGAAATCGCACTTGAACACCACCTCGGCATGACCTGTGACCCGATCAAAGGGCTGGTTCAGGCCCCCTGCATCGAACGCAACGGTCTTGGCGCAATCAAAGCCGTCTCTGCCGCATCCCTCTCCATGCGGGGCGATGGGACTCACCTTGTTTCCCTTGATGCTTGCGTGGAAACAATGCGCCAAACAGGCCACGATATGTCCGAAAAGTACAAAGAAACTTCTCTTGGCGGCCTCGCCGTCAACCTGCCTGCGTGCTGATACCCATCGCGCGGCACAGCGCAGTTATCACATCAAGCAACAGGGTCTTGGGCAGAATCATCAGCATATCGCCCGCATCAATCTGCACATGCATGTCCCCGCCCAAGGCCTCATTGGAACACCCGATCTGTCCATTTGGCTGAAACGGCAACCCATCCAAGGCCCAACGCAACCCACGACTACTGGCCTGTACATCTGACATCGGAAACAAAGAAACACGATCACCTGCGTGCAACCCCAACGTGAAGCTCTGCGGTACCCGAAACGCAATATCTTGCGCACCTACCAACACAACACACCGGTCTTTCTCCTTACTAAGAGCATTTAAACAAGCCATTTGATGATCTAAACGCCCCCCCAAGAAGCCAATCCCCAAAACAACCCGTGCTTGTGTCGCGTTCAAACATTTCTCAAAGTCTGTGGAGTTTTGATCCTCCACATGCACCAAGGGCACCCCCTTGGATTCTGCTTTCAATCGATCAACACTGTCCAAATCCCCGATCACCGCGTCAGGCAAAACACCCCACTCCATCGCCAGATTCGCCCCACCATCCGCGGCCACCAAAACAGGGGCCAACGCCAATGCACGATGCAAATCAGATTTCCCAGCAAAACCGCCGCCCAAAAGTGTCAGCATTGCGGCTTTGTTTACAATTTGAGGCAAGGTATCCACATTGGTTCCTAATCGGGTTTAATCAGCGAAAAAAATCGCCTGTTGAAGGTTTTTTTATCGTTTTTTCCTAGGGTGAGCGCACACGCAAGGCTAAATTAGTCATAGTAAATGTGTAAATTCGAGTAGTAGAGTAAAATATGGAAACTCAGAGCAAAGTAATGACGGTGTCCTACGGGACGTTTTCCTGCACGCTGGACGGGTTCGATGACCCTTTCACCACAATGCAATTGGTGGCGGAGTATTTTCGCAAGTTGGCGGCAGAAGATCGGTATTTCGGCGGGGAACCCCTGCAACCCGATCACAATGCACTGCACCAGATTGCTCAAGACGCAAATCCATACAAAGTAGACGCCGAAGTTACCAAAACTGGCATCACGCTGCGCAAAGCCAAAGTTGTAGACGCACCGGCCAAATCAAATGCACCTGCGCCAGAACCTACACCAGAGCCTGCAGCTGCTCCCGCTCCTGTTGAAGCCGCGCCTGAAAAACCCGGTCCGCTCTTCTCTTCGCGACGTGCCGCACCAGCGGCACAGCCTGTTGCAGACACCGAAACAGCAGCCGAAGCCGAAGACACAAAATCAGCCGACTTGGAAGATGACACAACTTCCTATGTAGAATCCGCTGTCTTTTCCTCACTGCGCGGTGAACTGGAATCTGGTGAAGACGAGCCACAGGAACCCGCTGCTGAACTTATCGCCAAAGACGACACAGGCGAAGACGCAGACCAAGACGATCAAAAAGCCGAAATCGAAGCGATCAAAGCACAGATCAACGAAGATGTGGCCGAACCAACACCCGCCAAATCCGAAGACCCAGCACAAGACGCCATTGCGCAAGGGTCAGGCGACGACATCCAACGCGAAGAAGAAGCTTTGGAACGTCTTTTGGAAACAACAAACACCAAACTGGATAATCCTGCCCACGCGCGTAAATCCAATGCACTGGAACGGCTGAAAGCCGCAGTCGCCGCAACCGAGGCTGAACGTCGCTTGCGGGCCACCCCCGCGACAACAGACAGGCCCAAAGACCCAGCAGAATTCAAATCCCGCATGGGCAAAGTGCGCCGCTCGCACGAGGAAGTTGTGGAAATTGCACGTCCCAAAGTCAAAAAAACAGGGGATCGCGCACGCAGCTCCATTGCTACGCTTATCCTTGGCAAAGACCAGCGGGTCGGCTCCAAAGACGCTGCGGAGGCAGCCGCTTCAGTAAAAAAGCCCGAGGCTGACGGCCAGCCTAAAGCCGCAACTCGAACAGAACGTGCAAAGCCTACATTGAAAATTGTGCCCCCGCAAAACAGTGACGCGGGTACAAAAGGC
>CAYWIR010000052.1:0-10467 GCA_964458375.1 uncultured Neptunicoccus sp. | reverse complement strand
CTGCGGTGTTTGTGGACAAGCCTGCGGGCTTGTTGTCCGTGCCGGGGCGATTGGATGAACACAAGGACAGTTTGCTGGGTCGGTTAGAGGCAATGAACGCTGATATTCGCCTGATCCACCGCTTGGACATGGATACGTCTGGGGTGATGGTGTTTGCAAAAACCGATGCGACCCAGCGTGCGATCAATCAGCAGTTTGAACGGCGTACCGTAGAAAAAACATATCTGGCCGAGGTGTCGGGGCGGATTGCCGATGCGGGCACTGTGGACCTTCCTTTGATGCGCGATTGGCCCAATCGGCCTTTGCAAAAGGTGGACGCAGCGGGCAAGCCATCGGTGACCCATTGGCGGGTTTTGCAGCGCCGCCAAGACAGTTGCATCGTTGAATTGACGCCTGAAACGGGCCGAAGTCATCAGCTGCGGGTGCATATGGCGGAGCAGGGGCACGCGATCCTTGGGGATACGTTTTACGCCAGCGCGTCGGTGGCACGCCAATCAAAGCGGTTGATGTTGCATGCGTATCGTTTGTGTTTGACCCTGCCAGATGAGGAAAAGCCGATTTGCATCACAGCCCCATCAGAGGATTTCCCAAGCCTCTGACTTGCAGCTTTTCAGCGGTCACGATACGTCTAGCGACAAAGGAGACTTTCCATGTCGCACACGCCAGTTGATCCCGAAAAACTCACCGCTGATTTGATAAAATGCGCCTCTGTCACGCCTGCCGAGGGCGGTGCATTGGTATTGCTGGATCGGGTGTTGTCGGAGGCTGGATTTACCTGCACGCGGGTTGATCGGGGCGATGTTTCAAATTTGTTTGCCCGTTGGGGGCAGGGCGCGAATGGGCGCACGTTTGGGTTTAATGGCCATACGGATGTGGTTCCGCTTGGGGATGAGGCGGCATGGACTGTTGATCCGTTCGGAGCAGAAGTTAAAGACGGTTTCATGTACGGGCGTGGCGCAACCGACATGAAGTCAGGGGTGGCCGCGTTTGCTGCTGCGGCGATTGATTTTGTAAAAACCACACCGCCTGATGGATCGGTTGTGTTGGCGATTACAGGGGATGAAGAAGGGGTTGCGGTGGATGGCACCGTGGCGCTTCTCGATTGGATGGACGCCAACAACGAGCGGATTGATCATTGTTTGGTAGGGGAACCGACCAGCCCGAACACAATGGGCGAGATGATGAAGATCGGGCGGCGTGGGTCCATGACCGCCTATTTCACCGCAACAGGGGTGCAAGGGCATTCGGCCTATCCGCACCGTGCGAAAAACCCACTGCCCGCCATGGCGCAGTTGATGGCCACCTTGGCAGCCCATTCCCTTGATGACGGGACAGAGCATTTTGACCCATCTACATTGGCGGTGACAACGATTGATACGGGCAACCTTGCGAACAATGTGATCCCAGCGCAGTGTCGGTCTACGGTGAATATTCGGTTCAATGACACTTGGACATCCGAGGCACTGATCCGCTGGCTGACCCGCGAAATGCAAGGTGTAGCGAGCCTGTTTGACATTGAGTTTGACATGAAAACCCAAGTGAGTGGCGAGAGCTTTTTCACACCGCCAGGTGAATTGTCGACGTTGATCGGCAAAGCAGTGAAGGCGGAAACAGGGGTGGAGCCAGAGATGTCCACATCGGGTGGCACATCGGATGCGCGGTTTGTGAAAAACCATTGTCCCGTGGTTGAGTTTGGGTTGGTTGGTAAAACGATGCACCAAGTAGACGAACGGGTCGAAGTTGCGCAAATCCATCAACTGAAGGCGATTTATGGCCGCATTCTGGCCGATTATTTCGCGTGACCCCGCAGCTCTACATTATGGTGAAAGAACCCCACCCTGGTCGTGTCAAAACGCGGTTGGGTCGGGATTTGGGCCATACGCGTGCGGCGTGGTGGTTTCGGCATCAGACACGGGCTTTGATCCGCCGCGTGTCACAGGATCCAAGGTGGCAGACGGTGCTGGCCGTGTCCCCAGATGCGGAAGGATTGCAAAGCCGTGTTTGGCCTGAACATGTGATCCGTCAAGCACAGGGCAGTGGAACCCTCGGGGATCGAATGGCGCGGATTTTTAAGTCTGCGCCTGTTGGGCCTGTGGTGATTGTTGGGGCTGATATCCCCGATATTACGCCTGCTTTGATTGCCAAAGCCTTTCGGACCTTGGGGCGCAATGACGCTGTTTTTGGGCCTGCACCTGATGGGGGTTATTGGCTGATCGGGTTGAAAAACACGCGCGGTGTGCCGCCTGCGTTGTTCGAGAACGTTCGCTGGAGCACGGAATTTGCTTTGGCTGATACGGAAAAGACCCTAGGCGGATTGTCCGTGTCTTATATCGATGTGTTGCAAGACATTGATACGGTTGCAGATTTGTCTGCTGTGTAATTTTGTCTCATACATAAGTATTTTTGTCATGTTTGTCTTGTCTGTGCTCGGATCGTCCTAGTTACGGTTCTAAGTCACGCCAATAACAGGAGAAAAATATGGCTACGCGGGTTTTTGGGATGTCGGCAGAGGTTGCGGGGGGCATTGCCCTAGCCGTGGGCGCTTTGTTGGGTCTCTTTTTTGAGAATATCGGATTTTTGGCACCGATCTATGATGCGTTGCTGAATTTGAAAACGACCGTTGCCATTGGTGAATTCAAAATTTCTAAACCGCTTTTGTTGTGGATCAACGATGGTTTGATGGCGATCTTCTTCTTCCTTGTGGCGCTAGAGATTAAACGTGAAGTGATACGTGGGGCCTTGTCCACATGGTCCCGCGCTGCGCTGCCTGTGTATGGGGCCATTGGGGGCATTGTGGCCCCTGCGCTGATCTTTATTGCCATTGTTGGCATCGACAGCATGGAAGCAAGCGGTTGGGCCATTCCTGCTGCGACAGATATTGCTTTTGCGCTGGGTGTTCTGGCTTTGCTTGGCAATCGTGTTCCATCGGAATTGAAAACCTTCTTACTGGCGTTGGCCGTTGTCGATGACTTGGCGGCGATTATGATCATTGCGGTTTTCTTTACGTCCTCCTTGTCGTTTTATGCGTTGACGATTGCGGGCATGGCGCTGGCAGGGTTGGTGATCTTGAACCGTACTGGCGTTACTAAAGGTGCGCCTTACATCATTCTTGGTTTGATCCTTTGGGCATCTGTTCTGAAATCTGGGGTTCACGCGACACTTGCGGGGGTGGCGCTTGGCTTTGCCATTCCGTTGGCCCCTGGCAAAGACGGGCGTTCGCTGTTGCAGGATTATGAACATGCGCTGCATCCGTGGGTCGCATTTTTGATTATGCCTGTTTTTGCTTTTGCCAACGCGGGTGTGCCGCTGTTTGGTTTCAGCTGGTCCGATCTGTGGCAGCCGTTGCCTTTGGGGATCGCGGCAGGTCTGTTCATCGGGAAGCAGCTGGGTGTCTTTGGCATCGCGTGGATTGCGATCAAAACGGGCTTGGCGATTAAGCCTGAGAGCATCACCTATCGCAAGCTCTATGGCGCGTCCTTATTGGCGGGTATCGGGTTTACCATGTCCCTGTTTATCGGCGGCCTTGCCTTTGAAGATGTAGAGCATCAGAACCTTGTGCGCCTTGGCGTGTTGGTCGGCTCAATTCTGTCGGGTGTGTTGGGTGCCTTCGTGCTCGCCTACAGCCGTGAAAACGTCAAAGTCGCAGTGAGCGAGGCATAATCCCGCCCGTTTCACGATTGGCAATGACCTTTCATGCCCCCCGTGATATCGGGGGGCATGAAACAATTACCGACAAAAGAACAGGTTCTTGACTGGATCAAGGACAACCCTTCCAAATCGAACAAACGCGACGTGGCCCGTGCGTTTGGGATCAAGGGTAGCGACAGAATAGAGCTGAAGCGTATTCTGAAAGAGCTGACGAACGAGGGCCATATCGAAAAGAAAAAGCGGAACTATCGTGGGCCAGAGGAATTGCCGCCTGTGTCTGTTCTGATGGTGCTGCCCCCTGATGAAAACGGCGATATGACCGCCGCGCCGATGGAATGGAAAGGCGACGGTGCTCCGCCGCGCATTCTGATCATGGCAAAAGCGAGCGATCCAACGCTGGGCGAAAGTGACCGCATTTTGGCGCGTCTGTCCCCGTCAACCGATGAGGATTTCAAATACGAAGCACGTTTGATCCGCAAGATCGGGTCTGGGCCAGCACGTATTTTGGGAATCTACCGTGTAGGGTCCGAAGGCGGGCGCTTGGTGCCCGTAGACAAAAAATCTGATCGTGAAATGATCGTTCCTGCGGGAGAAACAGGCGGGGCCAAAGATGGTGAGCTGGTCGAGGCAGAGAGCCTTGGCAAACAGCGCCAATCTGGGTTGGGCCGTGTGAAAATTGTGGAAGTTTTGGGCGACCCGATGGCGCCAAAGTCCATTTCGCTGATTGCGATCCACGAACATGGCATTCCTGATCATTTCCCTGACGATGTGGTCAAGGCAGCTGAGGCGGCTGAACCAGTGGAATTGGGCAGCCGCACCGATCTGCGTGATCTGCCGTTGTTCACGATTGACCCATCTGATGCGCGGGATCACGACGACGCAATTTGTGCGATTCCAGATGAGGATAAAAAGAACGCAGGGGGCCATATTGTTTGGGTCGCCATCGCCGATGTGGCCTATTACGTGCGGCCCAATTCGCCACTTGATAAAGAGGCGCGGAAACGCGGTAATTCCAGCTATTTCCCAGATCGGGTTGTGCCGATGTTGCCAGACGCGCTGTCTGGGGATTTGTGTTCGCTGCATGAAGGCGTGGATCGCGCTTGTGTTGCCTTGCGCATCGTTCTGAACTCGGCTGGTAAGCGGTTGGAACATGAATTCCACCGTGGCCTTATGCGATCCCCTGCAAGCCTGTCCTATGAACAGGCGCAGGCAGCTGCGGATGGAACATATGACGAGGCAACCGAACCGTTAAAAGGGCCGATTGCGGATTTATTCGCTGCCTATGCGAGCGCCACAAAGGCCCGCAATGAGCGCCAGCCACTGAACCTTGACCTGCCCGAGCGCAAGATCGTTTTGTCCGATGAAGGTGTGGTGACAAGCGTGGCCTTCCGTGATCGATTTGACGCGCATAAGCTGGTTGAAGAGTTCATGGTCATGGCCAATGTTTGCGCAGCCGAAACGCTGGAACAAAAGCAGCGCCCATTCTTGTACCGTGTGCATGAAGAACCTTCACCTGAGAAGTTGGAAGCCTTGCGTGAAACGGCGGACAGTGTTGGATTGCAGTTGGCGAAAGGGCAGGTCCTGAAGACGATGCACCTGAACAAGCTGCTGAATGCCGCCGCTGGAACCGAGGATTCAGAGGTGATCAACATGACCGTTCTTCGGTCGATGACACAGGCTTATTACGGCACACAAAACATGGGGCATTTCGGGCTGAACCTGCAACGTTACGCTCATTTCACATCGCCTATTCGTAGGTATGCGGACTTGATCGTGCATCGCGCGTTGATTAGCGCGCACGGCTGGGGTGATGATGGATTGCAGCCTGAAGACACCGACCAGATGCAAGACACAGGGGAGTGGATTTCCCAAACGGAACGCCGCTCTATGCTGGCGGAACGGGACACCACGGATCGTTATCTGGCGGCGTTTTTGGCGGAGCGTGTTGGCAACGAATTTTCGGGCCGCGTGTCAGGTATTGCGAAGTTTGGGATGTTCGTGAAACTCGATGAGTCTGGTGCGGATGGGATGATCCCGCTGTCATCACTGGGGCGGGAATATTGGGTTTATAACCACGAGGCAAAGTCGTTGACAGGGGATCGGTCTGGTCGTGTGATCGCCGTTGGTATGCCAGCGACTGTTCGTTTGGCCGAGGCTGCGCCACTGACGGGCGGCTTGCTGCTGGAACTGCTGGAAGTGGGCGGTAAACCTTTGCCGAAGTCTTCTGGTGGGAAGAAGCATTCGACCAAGCGTAAAGGGCGCCGTGTGGTCAAGGGGCGGCGCCGCAAGAAGGGTTAACCGAGCAGCAAACGCGCGATCAACGTTGTGGCCGCAATAACCGAAAGGCCAAGCGCGTAGGGGCGGATTGCGTGCTTTTCCAACCTATGCGCAAGCGGCATGGACACCGCGAGGCCGAGTACAATTGCAGGCAATAAGCTGGCCGCGAAGACCAAGTGTTTTGCGGTGATAAGGCCCTGCCAAGCCAATGCCAAAACTGACACGCACATTCCCCAAAAGAAGAAGGCGTTTTGCATAGCGCGTGCGCGTTTGGCGGGTTCGTGTTGATAGAGTAGCGCCATGGGCGGTGCGCCAACGGCTGTGATCGTGCCCATCAACCCAGCAGTGATCCCTGCGAGGATCAGGCTGATTGGGCGGATGGCGATGCGCAGGCCAGACAGGCTCAACGCGATACCGATCAACACGGCAATCCCTGTGAGGCCCGCAATCATGTCCACATTGGAAATAGAAGCTGCGATCAGTGCTGCGATCACCGCCCCCAAAGCGCGGCCAAAAAAGCCTGGGATGATTTCGGCGCGGGTGAGTGCTGAGAAATCAACGGCGGTAGATGTAAGCCCAACCGTAATGCCAAGGAGCAGCAATCCTGCTGGCAAAAACTGTGGTGCAACCAACGCGATAAGCGGGGCTGCGACAATGCCAAAGGCTTGGCCAGACAGCCGTTGAACGCCAGACGAGAGGGTCACCGCGCAAAAGCAGGCGATCCAAACGGGCAGCGACACATCCAAGAGCGCGATTAAATCAGTCATAAGACGCGATTTCGATCAGGTTCATATCTGGGTCGCGAATATAGAGGGAGGTGATTGGCCCTTGCGCCCCTGTGCGTGGCACGGGGCCGTCGATCACTTCCACGCCTTGGCTCTGAAGGTGGTTTTGCCACTGTGTCGGGGATTGGTCGGTCAGAAAACACAGATCAGCGGACCCAACTGTGGGGGCATCGGCGTGAGGTTTGTAGGGTGATGTGGCTGGATGCAGATTGATCTTGCGACTACCAAAGATCAACGCGGTGCGCGTGCTGCCATCCGCAACGACAAAGCTCTGTTCCGTCATTCCCAAAACGTTCGTGTAAAACGCTACGGTGCGGGGCGCGTCGGTGACAGTTAAAACCAAATGATCCAAGTCTGTGATCTGCATTTTATCCCGCCTTTTGTCAGTCTGCCCCTTGCCTATAGAAGGGTATCCGCGCCAAGAATAGAGCATGACAGCAATCGGCAAAACCAAATTGATCACTGATCCCATGGATCCTTCCCGTGCGGCCGCAATGCATGCGAGCTTGGACTTGGCAGGACCAGCACCTGCGCATGGCGATCCCCTACCGCCGTTTTGGCACTATGCGTATTTCTGGGAGCCGCTTCGGCCCGCAGAGTTGGGACGGGACGGGCATCCGCGTACGGGTGATTTCATTCCTGATTTGGGCCTGCCACGGCGTATGTGGGCCGGGGGCAAACTGACGTTTCATGCGCCATTAAAAATCGGGGTCGTCGCCGAAAAGAAAAGTAAGATTTTGGATGTGGCACATAAATCGGCGCGTACGGGACCATTGGCGGTTGTGACGCTGCAACATTCGTTTTCGCAGGCGGGGACGTTGTGCGTGAGTGAAGAGCAGTCCTTAATTTACCGCGAAGATGCGGGTGCAGATGCGCCAAAACCTGTGCCGCCACAGGCCCCAACAGGGGAAACGGTGACGCAATCAAAGCGGTTTTCAACAACAGATTTGTTTCGGTATTCTGCGCTGACGTTCAATGGACATCGCATTCATTATGATCGGGACTATGCGCAATCCGTTGAAGGGTATGATGGGCTGATCGTGCATGGTCCGTTGTTGGCGCAAATGGCGATTAATCTGGCGCAGGGACTGCTGGGGCAATTGCAAACGTTTGAGTTTCGCGCCACTGCGCCGCTGTTTGATTTTGAAGAGGCCACCGCCTGTGCCAAGCCAACAGAAACAGGTTATGATCTGTGGGTGCGCGGGCCTGATGGGCGCATGTGTTTGTCAGCCACCGCAACCTAATGCGATGGCCTAGGCCATGTGCCAATCCAGTGTAAAACTTTCTGGGATATCGACGGGCTGATTGTGAATTTGCGCTGCAACGACGCTGCCAATTTTATGGGACAGACCAAAGCCGATTTTGAATGCGCCCAGCGCGGTATAAACACCCATTAGGTTTGGCACGGCCCCAAGCATGGGATCACGGCGGCGGGCTTTGGGGCGGATGCCAGCCCAGCGTTTGATCACCTCTGCATGCTGTAAATCAGGGCAGATGGCGCGGGCCTTGTCCAACACAGTGTTCAGTTGATCGTCGGTGTCTGCGTGGCTCCATGCGTTTTCTGATGTGGACCCAACCGCCACCGTGCCATCCGCATGGGGGATAATGTAAATACCATCGGCGTAAATCTGCGGGTGATTTGATAGGTCGAGGTTCAGCAACGCCGCTTGCCCCTTTACGCCAGAGCCAGCGGGTTCTTCTGTATAGGGCGTGATCAGGTCGAACCCCTGCACCCCCGCAGACACCACAACCGCGTCCGCTGTGTCTTGCCCCCATGGGCCTGCAACGCCATAATCAGAGAGGTTGGTTACAGGCCGGTTCTCGTAAATCTGCGCCCCGCGTTTTATACACGCGGCGGCAAGGGATGCTGTGGCGCGTGCGGGGTTGATGCGGGCAGATAGTGAATCGTGAACCACGCCAAAAGGAGCTGATTGTTCGGAAAGGGTGGTGGGGCGGTCGATGATGTCCCAACTGTAGCGGCCCTGCCAAAGGTCTTGTGCTGAAGTGGTGCGTTTCGCGGCCAATGTCACCGCCTTTTCAGACAGCAAAGGTTGTAATCGGCCAATGCGCCCATATCCAGAGGATTGGCCTGACAGCGCATCTGTTTCGGCCCAAAACCCAGCGGCGCTTTCGAGAGCTTCGAACTGGAACTGCTTTTTCGGGTTCCATTGATCGGGCACATGGGGGGCCAGCGCGCCGACGATTCCGCCGCTTGCGCCATTGCCGATTTGGCCCGCATCATAAATGCAAACGTCATCGCCTTTGCGCAGGCAGGCATCGGCCACGGCCAAGCCCCAAATTCCAGCCCCCACTATGATCACGCGCATTGCAGCTTCCTTTCGTCTGCAAGTTCACCTAGAGCATTGGACCATGACCGACCAGATTGAATATGCTGACCTAGACTGGCGTGACGGGAAAATCCCCATCGCGACGCGGTTTGATGACCCATATTTTTCGCTCGATAACGGGATGGCAGAAACGGAATATGTGTTTCTGGCAGGCAATGATTTGCCCGCGCGGTTTGCCCCCAACTTTCATGTGGCAGAGCTGGGGTTTGGCTCTGGCTTAAATCTGTTGTGTGTTTGGAAAGCATGGCGCGACGCGGGGTTTGAAACACCGTTGAGTTTTACCAGCTTTGAAGCCTTTCCGATGGCACATGCGGACATGGCACAGGCACTGGCCGCGTGGCCCGCGCTGGCAGAGATCGCGGCAGAGTTTCTGTCGATTTGGGACGCGCAGGCAGGTGTTGCAACATGTGACACGTTAAACGCGCGGGTCATTTTTGGGGATGCACGGGAAACTTTGGCCGATTGGGACGGGGCCGCAGATGCGTGGTTTTTGGATGGGTTTTCCCCTGCGAAAAACCCCGAATTGTGGGGTGCAGATTTAATGGCTGAGGTCGGCAAGCATACGCGCCCTAATGGGACATGCGCCACGTACACAGCGGCAGGCCATGTGCGGCAATCCCTGAGCGATGCTGGATTCTTGGTGGAACGGATCAAGGGTTTTGGCCGCAAGCGCCACATGACACGCGGGGTGTTGGTATGACCCAGAAAAACGCCCGCGCTGGCATTTGGTTGACTGTGGTCGCCATGTTCGTTTTTGCCATGCAAGACGGCATCTCGCGCCATTTAGCAGATCAGTACAGCGTGTTTATGATCGTGATGATCCGCTATTGGTTCTTTTTGCTGTTTGTTATGGCCGTGTCGAAAATGCGCACGGGCAGTGTGGCGACAACGGCGCAGACCGAGCAACCGTTTTTACAGTTCTTCAGGGGCGTCTTGTTGGCGGCTGAAATCTTGGTGACTGTTGTGGCCTTCACCATGCTTGGACTGATCGAAGCACATGCCATTTTCGCCATTTACCCGCTGTTTGTGGCAGCCCTGTCAGGCTCCGTTTTGGGAGAGTCTGTTGGGTGGCGGCGGTGGGTTGCCATTGGGGTCGGGTTCATAGGAATGCTGATCATCTTGCAACCTGGGTTAAAGGTGTTTTCCCCGCACGCCTTGATTGCGGTGGGCGGTGCGATGTTGTTTGCGCTTTATAACCTGTTGACCCGATTGGCGGCGGCCAAGGATAGTGCGGCCACCAGCTTTTTCTGGACGGGTGTGGGGGGCTTTGTGATCATGACAGCCATTGGCCCGTTCTTTTGGGAGCCTATGAGCGGGACAGATTGGCAATGGATGGCCTTGCTGTGCGTGACTGGCGCAACGGGGCATTACCTTTTGATCAAAGCCTATGAAATGGCAGAGGCAAGCAC
>CAYWIR010000051.1:10403-10594 GCA_964458375.1 uncultured Neptunicoccus sp. | reverse complement strand
GGCTCGCGTCGCCCTGTGCCAACAGGTCTTCGTATTCGAGGTGGTCCCCTGTGGCAGGGAATCCTGCCTCTGGGTCTGCCACTTCGACAACCATGGGGCCGTTGCCGTCCATCATTGCGATTGCTTCAAGCGCGATCGGCAGGAATTGTGTGTCGATGAGAGCGATTTTGGCTTCGGAGTGGTCGAAGATG
>CAYWIR010000051.1:0-10393 GCA_964458375.1 uncultured Neptunicoccus sp. | reverse complement strand
TATAAGCGATGGTGTCTGCATCTAGGCGTGTGTTGATCGTGTTGACCACGGCCCCTGCTGCTGGGACGCCAAAGTGGGCTTCGACGATGGCGGGGATGTTGGGGCAGATGGTAGAAACCACATCGCCTGCTGTGATGCCGTGTTTCAATAGGGCAGAGGCCATTTGTGAGCAGCGTGCATGCAGTTGTGCGTAGGTGTAGCGGCGGGAGCCGTAAACAAGCGCGTCACGGTTTGGATATACATCCCGTGCGCGGTTAAGGTGAGACAGGGGTGACAGCGCCACAAAGTTCGCCGCGCATTTGTTCAAGCCAGTTTCGTCTGCCATTTGTGCCATGTGATTCCCTCCCAGGAGCTGTGATTTTTTATATGTCAGACAATTGATCCGTGTCGAGTGTTTGTGTGCGACCAAGTTAGGTCGTTTGTGCGCTATTTTGGCACAAGGTTGGCGGTGCAGGGGGCGATGCAATGGTCGCGCGGCAGAGGCTGGCCGCTGAACACGCTGTTGGCAATGCGCTGATTCCTTAGGGGGAGCGGATGGGTGTTGCCTGACTGTGGGGGTTGTGGGTAGATGCGATAATCTTAGGTGGGAATGTCCAGATGGCAACGCAGACAAATACGGCGCAGGGTGCCGCGCTTATGGTGGCGTGCATGGCGATTATTGGTTTGATCGACAACTATGTTGCTGTGATTGCGGGTGAAGGGGGGCTGTGGCAGTTCCATTTCATGCGCTCTGCTATGGTGTGTGGTCTGCTGGTGATCCTGAGCAAGATGTTTGGGTGGCGGTTGCGGCCCCGCAACGGGCGCGGTGTTGCCGTGCGGTCCGTTTGCGGCGCGATTTCCATGGGAGTTTATTTCGGGGCGCTCGCGTTTTTGCCGATTGCGCAGGTGGGGGCGGGATTGTTCACCGCGCCTTTGTTTGTGCTGCTGTTTTCGGTGCTGTTTTTTGGCCAACGGATCGGGGTGTGGCGGATCGTGGCGGCGGTTGTGGGGTTTGCGGGTGTCATGATGGTGCTGAAGCTGGATGTGACGGCGTTACAGGTGGTGGCGGTTTTGCCGATGCTGGCGGGGATTACTTGGGCCATGACGGCGTTGAGCACGCGGTATCTGTGTGAGGGCGAGGAGACCGTGACGTTGTTGTTCTGGTTCTTTTTCGCGTTAGGGGTTCTGGGGCTGCTGGGTCTCGGCCTAATGGCGGCAGGTGTGGATGATGGGCAGAGTTTCGTGACCACGGGTTGGCGTGTGCCGAGTTACATCTTTTGGAAGTGGACCGTCATTCAGGCGGTGTTTTCAATGATCGCAGTGGGAATGCTGACGCGGGCGTATCAAGTTGGAGAGACCAGTTACATCGCCGTGTTTGAGTATTCTTTTCTGATTTTTGCAAGCTTTTGGGCGTGGGTTCTGTTTGGGGACCGCGTTGATCTTTGGGGTATGTTGGGGATCGGCATGATTATCGTGTCAGGTGCGGTGATTGCGCTGCGGTCTGCTGATGCCTAGGGTCGTGACATGATTATATCGCACGGTCGTAAGTATATCTTTGTGCATATCCCCAAAACGGGAGGCACGTCATTGGCCTTGGCGCTGGAAGATAAGGCGATGAAGGATGATGTGCTGATCGGGGATACACCCAAGGCCAAGAAGCGGCGCAAGCGGGTGAAGGACGCCGAAACATCGGGTCGATTGTGGAAACATTCAAAGCTGACGGATGTGTATGGATTGGTGGATCAGGCGCAGATGGAGGCGTATTTCGTCTTTACTTTGGTGCGAAACCCTTGGGATCGGATGGTGAGCTATTATCACTGGTTGCAGGATCAGACGTTTGCGCATCCCCATGTGACACTGGCCCAGACGGTTGCGTTTTCTCCGTTTTTGAATGACGGCATAACCCAAGGCGTGATGCGCAATGACGGTGCTGTGCGGTATGTTAGTGATCGCGATGGTGTGGATCGCTGTAATCTGTATCTGCGGTTGGAGCATTTGGCGCAGGATATAGAGGTCTTGGAGGATGCGATCGGTACGCGGTTTGGCATGGTGCCGCATGCGAATAAATCAGCGCGTGGGGCGTATCAGGGGTATTATTCAGATGCGGATCAGGCGCTGGTTGGGGAATTGTTTGCGGATGACGTAGCGCGGTTTGGGTACGGGTTTTAAGCCAGCCCAATGTGGTGCGCTGTTCGGCCCAGTGGGGGGGTGAGCCGATCAAGTGAAACATGATTTTTGGTGGTTTAGCGGCCTATCAGCCATAAAATGCGAGAGCCAACACAAGCGAAACAAACCCTGCAATCAGACCCAATGCAAATGCCGTTACAAACAATATCGTCATTTTTCTTCCTACTCTTTACTCGTACAAACATTACTTGGCTAAACATGCTGCCTTGTAATGGGTTAAGGCCTAAGCGGTGATTTTGCTGCAAAAAGGGCGGGGAGATTGGTTTTGGCAAATTTGCATCAACCTGTTGTGCTAGTGCAACGTTAAGGTGTTTGCGCGAAACCTGCGACACAATTGAAAAAGCCGCCTGAATGAAGGCGGCTTTTGATCTGTCTACGTCAGTGTATCGGCGCGTTATTCGCCGAGTTTGGCGTAAATTTCTTCGATGTCAGGTTCGCCGATGGCTTCTTTTCGGCTGGGGTCTGTGTGGTCATATTTGAACAAGATGAAGTCTCGTTTGTAGATTTCATAGACCAAGTGCATGGACAGATCGTCAAAATAGTCTTCGACGGGGTGGGCCCGTTTGGGGCCGTGGCCTTCGGATTCGTTGAAGCGCGGCATGTTGTCGATATCGACTTCGTGTTTGACGTCGATGTGTTTCAACACGTCTTTCATGCCTTCTTTGAAGTTTTCTGTCGTGATGATTTTGTCGTATTTGCCGCCATTCACGATCAGCGTGGAGGCGTGACCTGCCATGGCGGACCAGTGGATATCTGGGTCCATAGGACGGCGCCATTTGATGGTGTCGCGTGCGAACAGTAGAAAGCGGCGGAAGGATTCGATTTGGTCGAAATCGCCTTCGACTTCTACGCCGTATTTGCGAATGATGTTGGGCACAAGGTTGCCGCGATAGCGTTTGCCGTTGCGCTGAATGCCGCAAATTTTATCGAAAAACGACGACAGGATGCGGGTGTACGGGTTGCGTACGCAGGTGAAGGTATAGGTGTCTTGGGCTTGGACCCGTTCGGTGATTGGACCTTGGGAGTATTCTTGGCTCCATTTGTGCAGCCCTTCGGTGCTGTCGTGGATATCACCATCGAAAAAACGGCCGTGGTCGGAATAGAACATGACCTGACCAATGGTTGAACATGCACATTTTGGCACCACACGGTATGCCACGCTTTCGCTTTCGGTCATCCAAGTTCCGGGGAAGCCCATGGTGTTTACTCCTGCTCTGACTGTGTTGATCACAGTGTAATTATGTCCTGATGTACCTTTTAGGCAGGGGATTGCCAAGAAAAAGTGTTTATTGGGGCAATTTTTACAGATAAACTCCTATATGAGGTTACAGAAATAATAACAGGCGGCAGTGTCGATGGCAAAAATTGCCTATATCCTTTTGTGTCACAAGGACCCAGAAGCCATTATCCAACAGGCTGAAGGCCTGACTTCGGTGGGCGATTGTATTTCGATCCACTTTGATGCGAGCGCGGACAAAGAGGCGTTTGCAAAGATTAAGATGGCGTTGAAAGACAATCCCAACGTGGCTTTTGCCAAACGTGTCAGCTGTGGTTGGGGGGAGTGGTCTTTGGTGCAAGGATCGCTGAACGCCATGGAAGCCGCAGTTGAGGCCTTTCCTGATGCGACGCATTTTTACATGGTTTCAGGCGACTGTATGGCGATTAAGCCTGCGTCCTATACCCATCGCTTCCTTGAAGACAACGATGTGGATTTCATCGAGAACAACGACTTTTTCGAAAGTGATTGGATCAAAACGGGTATGAAAGAGGATCGGTTGTATTACCGTCACTTTTTCAATGAACGCCAAAACAAGGCGCTGTTTTACAATTCATACAAATTGCAAAGATCGTTGGGGATTAAGCGGGATGTGCCAAAGGGCATGTCGATCAAAATCGGATCGCAGTGGTGGTGTTTGCGCCGTCGCACGGTTGAGGCTGTGTTGCGGTTTGTGAAAGAACGGCGCGATGTGATTAAGTTTTTCAAAACCACATGGATTCCAGATGAAACCTTCTTTCAGACGGTGGTTTTGCATTTGGTCCCGAAGGAAGAAGTGGTTAATCGCACACTGACATTCCTGATGTTTTCGGACTACGGGATGCCTGTGACGTTTTTCAACGACCAATATGATTTCCTGTTGTCCCAAGACAGTTTGTTTGCCCGCAAAATTTCGCCCGATGCGCATTCTTTGAAAGAAAAGCTGGGCAAATTGTATGCGGGTGGGGATGTGGAGCTGAACCTTACCAATGAGGGGCGGACGCTGCATAAATTCCTGACCACGCGGGGCCGTGAAGGGCGTAGGTTTGCAACGCGGTTTTGGGAGCGTGAAAGCACCATTGGGCGTGAGCGTGAGTTGCTGATCCTTGTGTGCAAAAAGTGGCATGTGGCGAAGCGGTTCTTGAGTGCTGCGGAAAATGTGACGGGCGTTCGCGGATTTGCCTATCTGTTTGACGAACAAGATACGCCGATGCCCGATATGGGCGGGATCGAGAAAACGTTGGAAAAGCGTGCACGTCATCGCCGTGCCGTGATGCGGTTGTTGTTTGAGCGGTCTTTCACGGATCGTTTGATGATCTGTGCCGACCCTGCGAATTTGGAGCTGTTGGAAGATTTCTATTCGGATCGTTGTACGACACGGATGTTGGAGTTGGCCTGTACGTTTGATGATGATTATTTGCGCGGTCATGCCATTCGCACTGGGTTGGCGGCGTCAAGCAGTTCGGAAGACACGATCAAGCGCATTGTGCCGACCATTCGCATGGATTTCGCCTATGAGAGCAATGCAGTGCGGGATCGGAACTATCCGAATTTTTACAGCGTTTCGGATCGAAATGAGCCTGAAGACAATACCATGCAGATTTCTGCGTTTATGGATATCACTGAAGACAAAGCGCGTGAAATTGCCAACACGCCGTTTTTGTTTGCAGACTAAGGAGCCGTTTGCATGGCCTATGACTACGATGATCAGAATATTTTCGCCAAGATTTTGCGTGGCGAAATCCCAAATACGACTGTGATGGAAACCGATCATTGTCTGGCGTTTCGCGATATTCAGCCCGCACGACCAGAGCATGTGTTGGTGATCCCAAAGGGGCCTTATGTGAATTACGATCATTTCGCGCGCGACGCCTCTGATGCAGAGATTGTGGATTTCACACGTACCGTTGGCAAAGTGTGTGATGCCATTGGGGTTAGCCCAGATGGGGGCGATGGGTATCGGTTGATTTCCAATGCAGGTGAACATGGGGTGCAGGAAGTGCCGCATTTGCATGTGCATATTTTGGGTGGTGCCAGTACGGGGCGTATGGTGGAGCGCAGTTAAGCGGCGGCCCTTTGGGCCATTCCCATGAGCCTGTCAGGTCTGTGCCACCCCGTTTGCCGTTGGCAAAGCGGAGTAAGGGGCGCTGTCCCTTAAACCCCGAAGTATTTTTGCAAAGAAGAAGCTGGGGGCGCTTTTGGGGTGTTTATCTGGCTTGCACACAGAGCGATTTGTTGAGAAGAAGACAGAAGACCACCGTATCGGAGTTTTGGACATGAGCACGCCCGTCCCAGAGACCAAAGAAGTAGACAGTTATCGCATTGCCTGTGACGGTGGTGCTGGTGGGCATCCGCGTGTTTGGTTGCAAATTCCTGTAGAGCTTGGCTGGGTGGAATGCCCGTATTGTGACTGTAAGTATGTCATCAAAGAAGGCGCGGACAGCGGGCATTGATCCGTAAGACGCTGAAACGACTGGGCCTTGGGCTGTGTTTTTGTGTCGCTTTGATCTTGATTGCAAATATTGTTGGTGCGCTTTGGCCGCGCAGTTTGCCCCGTTTCGCGTCTGAAAGCCGTGATGTGACGGTCTATCTGGTTGCGGGTCCTATTCATTATGATTTTGTTTTGCCCCTGACCCCTGATGTGCGCGTGGGGTTGGCTGATGTGGTGCCAGATGATGAAACTGCGCAGCATCTGTTGATTGGCTGGGGATCGAAGGCGTTTTACACAACTGCGGGTGCTTATGAAGATGTAGAGGCGCGCGCTGTTTGGACGGCGATCACGGGGGATGCCGCTGTGTTGCGGGTTGATCACTTGGCCGCGTTTGATTGGGAACGGTACGGGGCATTGCGCCTGACGATGACTGCGGATCAGTTTGCGGCGTTGTTAGCGTTCGTTGCGGCGGATTTTGAGCGAAACTCTGTTGGTGCAGTTATGCCGATTGAAGGTGCGGGGTTTGGCGTGACAGATCAGTTTTACGCAGCGCAGGGGCGGTTTCATGCGGGACGGACCTGCAATATCTGGGTGGCAGACGCGTTGCAAGCGGCTGGAGTGCGCGTTGGTGCGTGGACGCCGACACCTGTGGGGTTGAAGATGTCGCTGCGCTATTTCAGCAGTGTGGAGTGAGGGGCCGTCATCCTCAGATTGCGCCGTTGGTTATTCGGTGATGACCGCAGGTTTTTTCGGAAATTCTGTGGGCAGGGGCATCCAGACGGTGCCGCATTGAAAGGTTTGCCCTGGTGCGGGTGCATCTGGGAAGAGGTTTTTGAAGAATGCGGATAGGTCTGAACTGCCCCACAAGCGCAGGCGGTTGCCTTGTTCTGTGATGGCGACCCCTGTGATGGCTTGCACGTCCCCAGCGCCGCGGGCAAAGAAGTTGATTTTGGCGGATTCTCCGTCCGCACAGTTGAGCAGGCCTTCGCCTTTGTCCAAGCGGCCATCGTATGACCATGTGCCTGTGCAGGTCACCCCTGTTGTGGTTTCACCGTAGAGAGTGCCACTTTCCCAGCCGATTGAAGTGCCTTTGTAGATGGTTTCGCCTTCGTTGACGCAGCCGACAAATTGGACGCAGCTGCTGTCATTTTCGGGCAGGAACTCGCAGGTTTCTTGTGCGGCCGCAGTGATGGGGGCGGTGAAAGTTAAAATGGCTATCGCAAAGGCTTTGGCGTTCATTTAGGTTAGACCTGACTGTCAGTATTCCATTCTAGAGGTAAGCACGTGAGCAACATTGGTAAAGGGCACCATCTGCATTTGATAGATGGATCTGGGTTTATTTTCCGCGCCTATCATGCGCTTCCGCCCCTTACACGCAAGTCAGATGGGCTTCCCGTCGGTGCGGTGAGCGGATTTTGCAATATGCTCTATAAATTTGTGGAAGATAACAAAGGCCATGATGCGCCAACCCATTGTGCGGTGATCTTTGATGCCAAGGGCAAAACGTTTCGGTCTGACATTTATCCAGAGTATAAAGCGAACCGTCCGCCTGCGCCTGAGGATTTGGTGCCGCAGTTTCCGCTGACACGCGATGCGACGCGGGCGTTTAATTTGGCCTGTATCGAAGAAGTTGGGTTTGAAGCGGATGACATCATCGCAACGCTTGCCGTGAAGGCGCGGGATGCGGGTGCGCGGGTAACGATTATTTCTTCGGACAAGGATTTGATGCAGCTGGTGGGTGGCGGCATTGAAATGCTGGATGCCATGAAGAACAAACGTATTGGTGTGGAGCAAGTCGAAGAGAAGTTCGGCGTGGGGCCAGATCGGGTGATTGATGTGCAGTCCTTGGCGGGGGATAGCGTGGACAATGTGCCAGGTGCGCCAGGGATCGGGATTAAAACGGCAGCCTTGTTGATCAACGAATACGGTGATCTGGATACGCTGTTGGCACGGGCAGAAGAGATTAAGCAGCCCAAGCGGCGACAGACGTTGATTGATTATGCGGATCAAATTCGGATCAGTCGCGATCTGGTGACGTTGAAGCAGGATATGGATCTGGACATTGATCTGGCGGAAATGGATGTGCGCGAACCTGTGGCAGAGGATGTGCTGGGATTCCTGTCGCAGATGGAGTTTCGCACGCTGACCACGCGGATCGCCAGCAAGTTGGGTGTTGAAGCCCCTGCGATTGTGGAGCCTGAGGTGTTGGGTTCGGCCCCGCTGCCTGCGTCTGCGACGGCGGGGTTTGATGCGGATAAATATGAGTGTGTCCGCGATGCCGCCAGCTTGCAGGTGTGGATTGATCGCATTCGCGAACGTGGTTGGGTGGCTGTAGACACAGAGACCACGGGTTTGAACGAAATGGTGGTTGATCTGGTTGGGATTTGCCTGTGTGTGGAGGCTGGTGAGGCCTGTTACATTCCGTTGACCCACAAGGATGGGGAAGGCGATTTGTTCGGGGGTGCGGCGCTGTCCGAAGGGCAGATGGATGCGGCCACGGCTTTGGATATGTTGAAGCCTGTTTTGGAAGATGATGCGATCATCAAGATCGGTCAAAACATGAAATATGATCTGAAGATATTCCGACGTCAGGGGATCGAAGTCGCGCCGATTGAGGACACGATGTTGTTGTCATACGCCCTGCATGGTGGGTTGCACAATCACGGTATGGATGCGCTGAGCGAACGGTATTTGGACCACAAGCCGATCAGCATTAAAACGCTGTTGGGGACGGGGAAATCCGCCAAGACGTTTGATATGGTGCCAATTGACGAGGCAGTGAAATACGCGGCTGAAGATGCGGATATTACACTGCGGCTGTGGCAGATGTTTAAGCCCCAGTTGCACACGACAAAGGTGACAACCGTATACGAAACCTTGGAGCGGCCCTTGGTGCCTGTGCTGGCAACGATGGAGATGCACGGGATCAAAGTGGACCGCGATGTGTTAAGCCGCATGTCGAACAATTTCGCGCAGAAAATGGCGGGGCTGGAGGATGAAATTCATACTTTGGCGGGCCGCAGTTTCAACGTTGGATCCCCAAAGCAGTTGGGTGAGATTCTGTTTGATGAGATGGGGCTGCAAGGCGGCAAAAAGGGGAAGACGGGTGCCTATTCCACGGGTGTAGATGTGCTGGAGGATTTGGCGGCTGAGGGTAATGATTTGCCTGCCCGCGTGCTCGATTGGCGGCAGATGAGCAAGCTAAAGTCGACCTATACCGATGCGTTGCAGAACCATATCAACGGGGACACAGGGCGGGTGCACACATCCTATAGCATCGCGGGGGCGAGCACGGGGCGGCTGGCGTCAACCGATCCGAACTTGCAGAATATTCCCATTCGCACCGAAGAGGGGCGGAAAATTCGCGAGGCGTTTGTGGCGGAAGAGGGCAATGTGCTGGTGGCGCTCGACTATTCCCAGATTGAGCTGCGGATTTTGGCGCATATCGCGAAGATACCCGAGTTGCAGCAAGCCTTTGCCGATGGGATTGATATTCACGCGCTGACGGCGAGTGAGATGTTTGATGTGCCGCTCGATGAAATGACACCTGATGTACGGCGGCAAGCCAAAGCGATTAACTTTGGGGTGATCTACGGGATTTCTGGGTTCGGTCTGGCGCGGAATTTGCGGATACCGCGTAAGGATGCGCAAGGGTTTATTGATCGGTATTTTGAACGGTTCCCTGGCATTCGGACCTATATGGATGACACGGTGGCCTTTGCCAAAGAGCATGGGTTTGTGCAGACCCTGTTTGGGCGCAAAATCCATACGCCGAATATTGACGCGAAGGGACCGCAAGCGGGGTTTTCAAAGCGTGCTGCGATTAACGCGCCGATCCAAGGGACGGCGGCAGATGTTATTCGCCGCGCGATGATCCGTATGCCTGACGCGATTGCGCATTTGCCTGCGCGGATGCTGTTGCAGGTGCATGATGAGCTGTTGTTTGAGGTGCCTAAGGATAGCGTTGATGAGACCATCAAGGTCGTGAAGGGTGTCATGGAGGGGGCGGCGATGCCCGCTGTTCAGATTGATGTGCCGTTGATTGTGGATGCGGGGCAGGGCGCGAATTGGGCGGAGGCGCATTAAGTGGGAGGTTTGTTGAAAGTACTTTTAGTTTTTCTAATTGGTGCTCTCTGTGGGTTCCTTGTCACAAGCTTTGAGCACAAAGGAACAGTTTATAAATTGCAAACTAAGATTGCTGAGAGCGATTGCAATTTCATGGTGCTTTCTGACCCAGAAAACGTGCTTGAGTATCATCAAATTGACTGCAAATTGATCGTTGATGATAGTATGTTGATCACATTCTCAGTTAACACAGGGCATGGTATTTTCATGGACTGTTTACGGGATAATTCTTCGTTTCGTCAGCCTGCCGCACGGGATTGTTCGACATATACGAGGTAAATTGCAGTTACTATTAATCGAATGACGCCGTGCAAATTTCAGCCTATTGGACCCTTTCGGTGTTTGAAAAACACTTGTCTGGCAGCGGGTCACGCTTTGGCACATCGGCTTTGCCTTGATTTTGTGCGCGTTTTGCG
>CAYWIR010000050.1:0-10617 GCA_964458375.1 uncultured Neptunicoccus sp. | reverse complement strand
CAAGGAAATCCCGCGCCCCTTCAGGCGAAGACGCAGTGATGATCGGCGTCTGAAATTCGTTGAACCCCTGCCCTTCCATACGGCGACGCATGGAAGACACCACCTTGGACCGCAGCATAATGTTGTCATGCAGGCTCTCACGGCGCAGGTCGATAAAGCGGTATTTCAGGCGCGTTTCTTCTGGGTATTCCTGATCACCAAACACCGGCAACGGCAGCTCTGCCGCTTCTCCCAGCACTTCGATATCGCGAATAAACACCTCAACTTCGCCCGTTGGCAGCTTGTCGTTCACCAACTCTGGTGCGCGCGCCATGACGTTGCCGTCAATGCGGATCACCCATTCGGATCGTACCTTTTCCACGTCTTTAAAAACGGGGCTGTCAGGATCGGCCAGCACTTGTGTGATGCCATAATGATCGCGCAAATCGATGAACAAAATCCCGCCGTGATCACGCACGCGATGGACCCAGCCAGACAGGCGAACATTATCCCCAACGTTCGATGCGTTAAGCTCGGAACAAGTGTGGCTGCGATAGGCGTGCATAGGGATATCCTCTGGCGTCGTTTACGGTTCCAGCGCATTGACGGTGTTAGGGGCCTATTGTCAAGCCATTGCACCCGTTTTGCCCTGATTTCACAGCGAATCCTTGCAAAAAAGCGCAACTTGGAAAACCATCTCCCAATGACGATCAAACGCACACCGACTGAATTGCTTGAAGGCGCCTATGCCATTCAAACGCCTCAGGACAACCAAACCTATTATGCGGATTTCGCAGATCACTATGATACTGAATTTGCGGGCAAGTTGGGTTACATTTCTCCAGCCGTTATTGCACAATCCTACATCAGAAACGCAAACCCGTCAGACCGCCCCGTCGCAGACATTGGCTGTGGGACAGGATTGGTTGCAGAGGCCTTGAACCTTCCGCGGGACGCTATTCACGGGTTCGACATTTCCCCAGACATGCTCGAAAAGGCCCGCGGCAAAAACCTATACGCTGGCTTGCACAACACCGATCTGACCAAGCCATTGTCCCAGCCTGAAACCCCGTTCGGCGCAGTCATTTCAGCGGGCACATTCACACATGGTCATCTTGGGCCAGAACCACTGGCAAACCTTTTGAACTTGGCGAAATCGGGTGCACTATTTTGCATCGGCGTGAACGCATTACACTACGCCTCAAAGGGCTTTAAACCCATGCTGACGTCTTTGGTTGAACAGGGTCGCATCACCCACCTGCGTATTGAAACCAGCCCGATTTACGATGTGGCCAATACCAAACATGCTGCCGACGAAGCCTACACTTTGCTCTACCGCAAAGCCTGATCACTGCGCGACATTGCCACCTGAATAAAACAACCACCCAAGCCCGCTTGCAAAGATCGCAGTCCCTGCAATACCATGCAACGCACAGGCTTGGACAAACCCACGCGGGCGAAAATAAGCGTATGAAAACAGAAAGCTACCGATGAATGTGGCAATCCAAACAATCGGGTGCCAATACATCAAATGCCCAAAGGAAAACAGCACCGCATTAACAAAAACCGCCTGTCGCTGACTGGAAAACAAATGCCCGTAGCGTTCAAAGAACAAGGCGCGATAGACCAATTCCTGCGGCACAACTTGGACAATCGGATAGAGAACGCCAATCACCAACATAATCTGTGGCGCGTGGATCAGAATGAACCACAATCGCTCTGGCAGGATCAACCAACACACCAAACTTGCCACCACAAAGGTCACCGCGCCCAGCGCCAAAATCTCGCCCCAGCGCACACCGCCCAGCAAGGACCGCCATTCAAAGCCTTTGGTGAAATGCAGCAAAATGATCCCAACAACTCCGCCCGTAGCGAGAACAGGATACAACGCACGGGGCGGTAAAAACACGGCCAGCACAAAAGGTACGCCAACGAAAAGCACAACCAATTCGATCCAGCGTAGGGTTTTCATATCAACTTCGCTCGGATCAAACCGCGCAAGGAATTGCCCACGAACACCTCGGCTCCATCCAAATCAGCAGCCGTCAACTCCGTTTCAATCGCCGCGCCTGTGCTTATCAATTCTTCGCGCAACACACCTGGCAACACTCCCGCGGACAACGGCGGCGTCAACAAAATATCCCCACGCTGCACAAACACATTGGTAATCGTCCCCTCGCACAAGCATCCCTTTTCATTCAGATAAATTAGCTCGTCCAAACCGTTCGGCAAATCCGCCCGTGCCTGATCATAAAGATCACGTTGCGATGTCTTTACCGCAAGCCATGGATCATCTGATTGCAAAATCTGATCGCTGATCGCAACGACCCATGCGTCAGGGGTGGGTGTCAATTCCGCTGTCGTCACGCCCACCACCCCTTGCAGATCAACCGTCAAGCGCACCCGCGCAGGCAGTGCGTCAACGGCTGTCCCCAGAGTATAAAGCGTTTCACCCCGATCAAACGGAACGCCCAGCGCCGCACAGGTCCGCTCGGCACGATCTATATGCAACCCAAGCCGCGCAAAACCGTCTTCGGGCGTATACCCCAGCGTCTCGATGATCACCAAGTTTGCGGGAGCAAGGTCGCGTAACGTGCTTTCCATAGGGCCTCCTCATACTCGCTTGGGGCTGTGCTGTCATAGACCAAACCACCACCCACATTCAGCCGCGCAGTACCGTCTTCGTCCAGCGATAACGTCCGAATGGCCACGTTAAACGCAGATGACCCATCAGGTCCAATCCACCCAATAGACCCACAATAAATATCCCGCGCATCGTCTTCCAGATCGTTAATCACTTCCATTGCGCGGATTTTCGGCGCCCCTGTGATGGACCCACATGGAAACAACGCCGTGAACATTTCTGATATACCCACGCCTTCGCGCAGCTGCGCCTGCACCAAAGATGTCATCTGATGCACGGTGGCATAGCTTTCTACGGTAAACAGTTCTGGCACTTTCACGGACCCAAGTTTTGCAACACGGCTTATGTCGTTGCGCAACAAATCCACAATCATAAGGTTCTCAGCGCGGTTCTTTTCGTCCCCACCAAGAAAGGCTTTCAGCTCCGCATCTTCGGCCTCTGTCTTCCCCCGTGGCACGGTCCCTTTCATGGGGCGCGTGGAAATCACACCGTCTGCATCCACGCGGTAAAACAACTCGGGTGAACGGGACACCAATACGGGTCCCTGCCCCAAATTGACGACCGCCCCATAGTTCACCGCTTGCACACGGCTTAACGCACCGAACAAACCTTCTGCCGTACCGCTCCAGTTGGCCCGCATAGGAAATGTCAGGTTTGTCTGGTAAAAATCCCCAGACCCGATGTAATCGGCCACTTTTTCAAACGCTTTTGTATAAGTCGGCTCGTCCCAAACTGGGGTCGGTGCGGACAGCCTTGCACGATCCTGCTCTGCCTCCACCTTTGCCAACACTGCAGCGGTCGCGTCCTCGTCAGGTCCATCAAACACTCCGAAACACACCAACGGGGACCGCCGCTCATCAGGCATCCGCGCCGCCAGCTTTGGCTCCAGCGCATAGCCCAGCTCGTAACTTGCAAACCCTGCCAGCCATCTGCCCGCATCCCGCGCCGCTTGCATCGCTTCAAACGCCGCAGGCACATCCTGTGCGTCCCACGCCACAATCATTTCGCTGGGATTGGCAAAGGCCTGCAAACGATCCTCAGGACCGAATTCAAAAAGGATATAGGGGCTATCTGTCATCACCCTTCGTAAATCACCCGAATGGAGGAAAAAACAAGCCCATTCCGCGAATTACTGGACCAAACCTGTCTCTTTCAGCATCCCACGGCGTTTCGCCTCGTAATAGTATCCTCGTGAATACCATTTTATGGCCTCATCAAAACTGCCATCGGCCAACAGCCACGCGCCGCGCAGATACTTCCCCGCATAGGTCAGGTTGGTTTCCGCATCGAGCAGATCACTCGGCTGCCCTTTGAACCCCATGCTGCGCGCGGTGGGCACAGAAATCTGCAACAACCCATAATACGGACCATTGCGCGCCGCTGGGTTATGGGTGCTTTCCCGTATCGCCAGTCGATGCACCAAACCCACGGGCAATTCGTAAAACGCCGCGTATTTTTCGATCAACATCCGCAGTTCAGGCGTTTCATTTGGATAAAGCGGCGTGCTGCGCTTGGAAACAGGGGCTGTTGAAACAGGCTCTGCACGGCTGCGCCCACGACCACACCCTGCCAAACAAACTGCAAGACCTGCCAAAACTGCTCTGCGTGACATCATGGACACGTTCCTTTTTGCACCTGCCTAGCATGGTCAACACGCCCCACAGGCAAAAACGCGATCGAATGCCAGAAACGGCAAACCCCTGCCGATCCTAGATGTGCGTGCGCAATTCCAACCGATCAGGTGCATCCAAATGCGGGGTGGCGCAGAACTGAATCAATCGCACCTCATCGCCGACAATTTCAAACCGATGCACCGACGTATGCGCGATCTTCAAAAACACATCTGTCTTGCGGGCCATGTCCAAATCCAATGCAACCGCCATCAACGTGGCAATTACACCTGTGGAACTCACAATCACGGTGCGTTCGGCACTTGCTGCAACCTCGCGGACGCACTCCAAAATCCGCCCACGGAAATCGGCGTAGCTTTCCAGATCATCGCCCACTTCGGCCCGCGACCACGCACCCAGCACATCGCGCACATGTGTTTGGAACTCTTCTTGACTGGTCGGAACCGCAAGGTTGCTGTTCTCTTTTAAGAAGCCAGCCAACCCGAAATAATCCATCTCGTTCAAACGTTCATCTTGGGCATAGCTGACCCCGTTCAACGCCAGCGACTGCCCCGTTTCAATTTGGCGGCGCATCGTGCCTGACAAAACACGATCAAAGCCTCCAAGATTGGCCCAATACTCCCCGAGCCAAGCCGCCTGTTGGTGCCCCAAGTCCGACAGCTTGTCATAAGACGCTTCGTCCTTTGCACCCGTCTGCGCCTGCCCGTGGCGCACCATAATTATTTCTGCCATTCAGCCTATTCCTGTATCTTGTGGCATTACTTCGCAAATAACCCCGAAAACCACAAGCAATTCCCCTTGAACCACCGTCTCATCTGACTATAACCACGACAATTTGCAATCGCTGCCGAATCTACTGCGCCTCCGCGCTGCGATGACGCGCAGCCAAGCCTTGGGGCCCAACATGCCAAAAAGAACCGATATTGACACAGTGATGATCATCGGGGCTGGCCCCATTATCATCGGTCAAGCCTGCGAATTTGATTATTCTGGTGCACAGGCCTGTAAGGCGCTGCGCGAAGAAGGCTACCGCGTTGTTCTGGTGAACTCCAACCCGGCCACGATCATGACTGACCCGAACATGGCCGATGCCACGTATATCGAGCCGATCACACCCGAGGTTGTCGCGAAAATCATCGAAAAAGAACTGGCCGCTCGTCCAAACGAAAAGCTGGTGCTGCTGCCGACCATGGGCGGACAAACGGGCCTGAATACGGCACTTGCGCTCGATGAAGATGGTACGCTTGAACGCCTGAACATCGAACTGATCGGTGCGGACCGCAAAGCCATTGAAATGGCCGAAGACCGCAAACTGTTCCGCGAAGCCATGGACCGTCTTGGCATTGAAAACCCCCGCGCCACAATCGCCGAAAGCATGGAAGACGCCATGGCTGCGATCAACGACGTGGGCCTGCCCGCCATTATCCGCCCTGCCTTCACCATGGGTGGGACCGGCGGCGGTATCGCTTACAACCGCGATGACTATGAAAAAATCTGCGCCAGCGGGCTTGATGCCTCACCAACCAATCAAATCCTGATTGATGAGAGCCTGTTGGGCTGGAAAGAATACGAAATGGAAGTGGTCCGCGACAAAGCGGACAATGCCATTATCGTCTGTGCCATTGAAAACGTGGACCCAATGGGCGTGCACACAGGGGATTCCATCACAGTTGCCCCTGCCCTGACGCTGACGGACAAAGAATACCAAATGATGCGCACGCACAGCATCAACGTTCTGCGTGAAATCGGCGTGGAAACGGGCGGCTCCAACGTGCAGTGGTCTGTGAACCCGGCTGATGGCCGTATGGTGGTGATCGAAATGAACCCCCGTGTGTCACGCTCCTCTGCGCTGGCTTCCAAGGCAACGGGTTTCCCGATTGCCAAGATCGCCGCAAAACTGGCGGTAGGCTACACGCTTGACGAACTCGACAACGATATCACCAAGGTCACGCCTGCGTCCTTTGAGCCGACAATCGACTATGTCGTCACCAAAATCCCACGCTTTGCCTTTGAAAAATTCCCAGGCTCCGAAGCGACCCTGACCACCGCCATGAAATCCGTGGGCGAGGTTATGTCCATCGGCCGTTCCATCCACGAAAGCATGCAAAAAGCCCTGACCTCAATGGAAACGGGCCTGTCTGGCTTTGACGAAATCGTTGTTGATGGCTGCCCCGCGCTCGACACCTATGTACAACAGCCTGATCCAAATGGATCATTGCCGTTTATCCAACGGGGCCGCGATGAAGCCGCACAAACCGCGATCGACAAATCTGTGACGCGGGCATTGGCACAGCAAACACCAGATCGTTTGCGCATTATCGCCCAAGCCATGCGCTTTGGCTTTACGGATGATGAAATCAACGAAATCACATCGTTTGACCCATGGTTCTTGGCCCGTATCCGCGAATTGATCGCCATGGAACATGACATCATTCAAAACGGCCTGCCAACAGACGCAAAAGCACTGCGCCGTCTGAAAATCCACGGGTTCACAGACGCCCGCTTGGCGCACTTGTCAGGCAAATCGGAACGCAATGTGCGCATCACCCGCACTACAGCTGGCGTCACAGCCGTGTTCAAGCGGATCGACACCTGCGCGGCCGAGTTTGAAGCGCAAACACCTTATATGTATTCCACATACGAGGTCGACGCGATGGGTGAGGTAGAATGCGAATCCCGCCCAACCGACCGCAAAAAGGTTGTGATCCTTGGGGGCGGCCCAAACCGCATCGGCCAAGGGATCGAGTTTGATTACTGCTGCTGCCACGCCTGTTACGCACTGACAGACGCGGGCTATGAAACCATCATGGTCAACTGTAACCCTGAAACCGTTTCCACAGACTATGACACCTCGGATCGGTTGTACTTTGAACCGCTGACCCTTGAACATGTGCTCGAAATCCTGCGCGTTGAACGCGAAAACGGAGAGCTGCACGGCGTTATCGTTCAGTTTGGGGGGCAAACCCCGCTGAAGCTCGCCAATGCCCTAGAAGAAGAAGGCATCCCGATCCTCGGCACCACACCAGACGCGATTGATCTAGCCGAAGACCGCGAGCGGTTCCAACAGCTGCTGGAAGGCTTGGAACTGAAACAGCCGTACAACGGCATCGCGCATTCTGGCGAAGAGGCGTTCAAAATCGCCGCTGACGTGAAATATCCGCTGGTGATCCGCCCGTCCTATGTTCTGGGTGGCCGTGCCATGGAAATCGTGCGCGATGATGCCCAACTAGAACGCTACATCAACGAAGCGGTGGTGGTGTCAGGCGACAGCCCAGTCCTCCTTGACAGCTATCTGTCTGGCGCAGTCGAAGTTGACGTGGATGCCTTGTGTGACGGTGAAAACGTACACGTCGCTGGTATCATGCAGCACATCGAAGAAGCTGGTGTGCACTCAGGCGACAGTGCCTGTTCCCTTCCGCCCTATTCACTTGATGCTGCAACAATTGCAGAGCTGAAAGAACAATCCAAAGCACTCGCACTTGCGCTGAATGTTGTGGGCCTGATGAACGTTCAGTTTGCAATTAAGAACGGCGAAATTTTCATCCTAGAGGTGAATCCCCGTGCATCCCGCACTGTGCCGTTTGTGGCCAAAGCAGTGAATTCCCCAATCGCGGCCATTGCGGCGCGGATTATGGCGGGTGAGAAGTTGACGGCCTTTGACCTCAAAGCACCCGAAACAGAACACTACGCGGTCAAAGAGGCGGTCATGCCGTTTGCTCGCTTCCCAGGGGTCGATACCTTGCTTGGCCCAGAGATGCGCTCCACAGGGGAGGTCATGGGCCTCGATAAATCTTTCGCCCGTGCCTTCTTGAAGGCGCAGATGGGTGCGGGGCATTCCTTGCCGTCCGAAGGATCGGTGTTTATGTCCGTGAAAAACGACGACAAAACCCCGCAAATGATCGAAGCAGCACAAATCCTACGGGACGCTGGTTTTACGATCGTTGCAACCCGTGGCACCGCTGGTTTCCTGAAAGCGGCAGGTATTGAAGCAGAGACCGTGAATAAGGTCTACGAAGGCCGCCCGAACGTTGTGGATCGCCTTCGGGATGGGGATATCAATCTTGTGTTCAACACGACCGAAGGTGCTGCCTCAATCGAAGACAGCCGCGAGATCCGTTCAGTCGCGCTTTATGGTAAAATCGTCTATTATACCACCGCTGCTGCCAGCTATGCGGCTGCCCAAGCGATTCGTAATATTCGCGAAGGCGCAATCGAAGTGGCCCCCCTTCAAGATTACTAAGCTGTTGAAAAAATACGCAAATTTGCGCTTTACGGAAATACCCGTAAAGCGTGTAAAAATTCAGTTAACCATAACCTAAAGTAGTAATCGGTCA
Source organism: uncultured Neptunicoccus sp. (assembly GCA_964458375.1). GTDB lineage: Bacteria > Pseudomonadota > Alphaproteobacteria > Rhodobacterales > Rhodobacteraceae > Amylibacter. Next base: position 2,029 of record CAYWIR010000050.1, on the reverse strand, counting down.
AATAAAAGTGCAGAACTACAAACAAAGTTAAGCAAATTCCTAAAAAAAACGTTACTTTCTTCCCCAACAGAACCGCTCAACGTAGGAGAGTAAGATGGGAACGAAGGAAACAACTGTGTCTATGGTTAAAACCATGGAAGAGATGCAGCAAGCGTATGACATAAGGCGTAAAGTGTTTGTCACAGAGGGTGGAGAATCCGAAGAAATCGAATTTGATGGCAACGATTTTTGTGCCGCCCATCTTTTGGCATATTGGAAAGGCGAACCCGTCGCAACAATGCGGATGCGTATCGTTTCTGGCACCGAAGGGGGCACCATCATTTGGGAGCGTATGGCCATTGCCAAAGACGCTCGCGAGCGCAATCCTTGGATTTTTCGCGCCCTTATGAACAGCGCACGCCACTACACTGATCTGATGGGATTGAAAAACGTTATCGGCATTGTAGAAAATCCGAAACTGATGCGTTTTTGGCGGATTTATGGCGGCAAAGAAACAGGTGAAGAGCCTTTGGAGCTCGATGGCCATACATATCGCCCTATTCGCTTGACAATTGACCGCGATGAACCGCAGGAAGAGTTGACGCTCCGCCAAGCAATCTTAGCGGTACCAGAGGTATTTGACGAAACGAGGAGAAATGCGTGAATGTCAGCTTCGCTTTACTGATCGAAAGACTGTGGCAGTCCGATAAACCGGAAACCACCAGAGACATTATTTTAAACCTTGGGTTTAATGGCTTGGTGTTTCAGCGGTGGAATTTGGACCATATCGAAAACTGGGAAGGTCGGATGGCCGAAGGTTTTCTTGAGCATTACTACGGTGCTCAACTCGATCAGCATTGCCCGATTGCCAAGGCAATCCACTCTTGGTCTCGCAGCTACACTTTTGCCGAGGCCCGCGCAGGCGCAACAGCCGACATGGAAAACGCATGCCGTGTCGAAAGCCTGTTTCGCCAGTTTGGCATGGTGGACGGCGTGGTTTTGCTGACAGGGAAAAACAATCTGCGGTCTTCTGTTATTTTAACATCGGCGCAACCGACCAAACAAATCTTCGACGAGTTTGGCGGGGTTCTGTATTTTGCAGCCGATAAATTGACCAACCAGTTGTACTCTGGGCATTCCATGCTGACCCATGTTCCACGCGAAAATCCGGCTTTGTCGGAAATGCAAACCAAGATCCTGCAAATGCAAATTGATCACCCCGAACTCAGCAATTCTGAAATGGCTTTGGCCTTGGGTCTCTCCCCCAAGACGCTGCACGCCCATCACAAGAAGATTGCGAAAAAGAACGGTGTGACCACTTTTGCAGGTGCCGTGATCAAACGTTTAAAAGAATCGTCCTAACCGTTTTTAGCCGCAATCAAGGTTTACTTGATGCGCAAAGGTACCACGAAAAAGCCCCGAACAACGTTTCCATTGCTCGGGGCTGGTACACATAGAACTCGGTACTAACTCTCTAAAACTCGCTACGAACTTTGATCACTCGATAAGAACACCACTCGTAAAACACGGTGAACGGGCACACATCCTTATGTGCAGGCTTTGATCAAACCAACGATTTGGTTTTTCACAGCTTCGTTCGGAATTTGATTGATTTGGGTGGCCAACTCGATTGTGCGTGTTGAGATTTCTTCAATCTCTTGGCCTTCTTCGCCATCAGCCCCATCAAAGAAATACGACACTTTCACACCCAAGGATTGGGACACTTCCCAAAGACGGCTGGCGCTGATGCGGTTGATGCCGCGTTCGTATTTTTGCAGTTGTTGAAAGCTGATACCGAGCATTTCGCTCAGTTGTTGCTGGCTGATGCCACGCGACGCGCGGGTCAGACGGATTTTAGTTCCAACATGAATATCAACGGGATGAGGCATTTACACGGCTCCACTTAAAACAGACAGGCCCAAAGGGCGTTTCACAGTTTATAGATAAGCCGAGGGTCAGAGCCGACGGAGCGCCGTTGCGATTGATCTCGCTTGGCGGTGATGACCTCTTATAACCCCATACCATTTAGGATTGCAATGCCCTTGTGTGA
>CAYWIR010000049.1:0-10892 GCA_964458375.1 uncultured Neptunicoccus sp. | reverse complement strand
GGGATCCAAAAACGGAGGCCGCGCTGATCGAAATGGATTGGGGCGACTGGGAAGGCAAAAAGGGCGTGGAGTTGAAGGCGGACCCAAGCTCTGGCTTTCGCGATATCGAAGACTGGGGCTGGGATTATCGTCCACCGAATGGGGAAAGCCCGCGCGATGTTTGGGCGCGTCTTGAACCGTGGGTGGCGCAATTGCATTCGGATACTATTGCGGTGTGTCACATCGGGATTATGCGGGTGCTGTTGGCGCAGGCCACGGGCTGGGGATTTGACGGGCCAGCGCCGTTTCGCATTAAGCGCAACCGACTGTTTGTGATGGATGTAAATGAGGGCGCGTTGACGGTGTCTGGTGACCCCATCCGACTGGAGCACCGCTAAATGGCGCGGATTTTGATCACAGTCACACATCTTTTGGGCACGGGGCATTTAAGCCGTGCGCTTACGCTCGCCCGCAGGTTTTCGGCGGCGGGGCACGACGCGCATGTTATGTCGGGTGGGATGCCCGTCGCCAATCTGTCTGATGATGGCGTGACGTTGCATCAACTGCCAGCTGTGAAATCGGACGGCGTGAACTTTACCACTTTGTTGACGGAACGTGGCACAGCCGATGCGAATTTCATGGCGCGGCGCAAACAGGTCGCGTTGGAGGTGTTAACCAAGATCGCGCCTGATGTGTTGATTACAGAGCTTTATCCTTTTGGTCGGCGTGTGCTGAAGGGGGAGTTTTTAGCGCTGCTGAATGCTGCACGAGACTTACCGCGTAAGCCCCTGATATTTAGTTCTATTCGTGATATTTTGGCGCCACCTTCCAAGCCGAAAAAGGCATTGGAAACGGAGGCGGTGGTCGCAGCGTATTATGACGGCGTGCTGGTGCATTCTGACAGAGATTTGACACCGCTTGAGACCAGTTGGCCCGTAAGTGCGATGTTGCAATCCAAGCTGTTGTACACAGGCTTCGTTGCAGCGCCAGTTGCGCAGCCCCATCCAGAGGGTGTTGGATCAGGTGAAGTTTTGGTCACAGCTGGTGGCGGCGATGTGGGTATGCCGCTGTTTCGGGCGGCGCTGCAGGCTGCTGCGCTTGACCCAGATACGACGTGGCGTTTCCTAGTCGGTGGGGCCAACTCAGAACATAATATCAAAGAGTTGCAGCGTGAAGCCGAAGCGAACAATGTGGTAATTGAACCGACAAGACCAGATTTTCGGTCCCTATTAACAGATGCGAAAGCGGCGATTTGTATGTGTGGGTACAACACTGCGATGGACGTTTTGCAACATCAAACGCCCGCTGTTTTTGTGCCGTTTGATGCGGGCGGTGAAGTGGAACAAACCTTGCGCGCAGAGAGCCTTGCGCGGCAGGATGGATTTGCGATGGTGCGCGCGCAGGATGCTGATGGTGATACCCTGGTCGCGGCTTTGCGGGATGTGTGCCAATCACGCCCAAAACCAATTGCTGCTGATCAATTTGACGGTGCCAAACAGGCGGTGCAAATCGTGGAACGGATGTTGGAGAGCATCCAATGAATTGGGACGCGATAGAGGAAGAATTTGACCTTTGGCGAGCAGCAGAAATGACACTGCCCTTTTGGTGGCGTGATGATGACGCGGTTCAGGTGACGCGAGAACTAGAGGTTTTGCTCGACCTTTCGCAACAGGTTTCAATCCCCGTCCATCTGGCTGTGATCCCTGCCAATTTGCAATCAGACTTGGCCCCTTTTGTTGCCCAAACGAATGCGTTGATCCCTGTGGTTCACGGTTTTGCTCATGTGAACCATGCCACGGCGGAGCAGAAGAAATGCGAGTTTCCTTTGGGGCGCGATTTAGATGATGTTCAAGCTGATTTGGAAAATGGGTTTCAAACGCTGAGCGCGGCTTTTGGTGAACGTTTGGGCAAGGTTTTTGTCCCGCCGTGGAACCGATTTGACCCGCGATACCTGCCTGTTTTGCAAGACCTTGGGTATCTAGGGTTTTCAACGTTCACGCCGCGCAAGGCGGAATTTGCGACCAAGGGCGTGGCGCAGATAAACACACATGTGGACCCGATTGCGTGGCATGGAACACGGTCTTTGGCGGATCCAGCGGTTTTGATTGATTACACGGTTCAATGTCTGCGCGACCGCCGATTGGGCAAAGCGGATAACGCGGAACCGTTTGGATTCTTGACCCATCATCTGGTGCATGACGCCGCGGTTTGGGCGTTTTCCAAAGCGTTTTTGGAGATTTTTTCGGCAGGGCCAACGCGGGTGTGGAGTGCTGCAGAACTAGAGGAAGGATGAAGAAATGAGTAGGTTAGATAGTATGTTGCGGCGTTTTACGGCGCAACGGGATGGGTTGAATTGGGCCGCTGATCTGGTTGCTTCGCTTGAGGGTGACGCGCTTGATATGGGGCTTGGCAATGGGCGGACCTATGACCACATGCGAGAGATCATGCCAGATCGGCGTTTGTGGGTGATGGATCGCATTTTGCAATGTCACCCATCTTGTGTGCCGCCCGAAGAGGACTTCTTACAAGGCGAGGCGGAAGATGGTCTGGCGCGGCTTAAAGACATGGGCGCGAAAATTGTGATTTCGCATTATGATTTCGGCTTTGGCGTCAAGGAAAAGGACGTGGAAGAAGCGGCGCGGTTCAGTCCGTTGATCGGTGAAGTGATGGCCCCAGGTGGCATGATCGTATCCGGCCAGCCGCTAGTCGGGTTCGAGGCCGTACAAGGCCCCGAACATATTGCGCCTGACAGATACTATTTTTATCGCTGCTAACGCCCTGTCACGGGGCCAGAGTTAGTAAAGACCGTCGAGGGCTTCTTTGCCGTGTTCCACATGGCGTGCGATGAGCTTCTTTTGCTTTCTCGCGGCAGGGATAAATGCGGCAGGAAGAACACCGTCGGTGTTGTCATTTTGCGTCGGATAAAGGCTCTCGGATGGGGCGCCTTCGGTGAAGATCACTTCGTGTTCTTCGAATAGGAGGTGGAAATACTCGAGACCGTCCGTGTCTTCACAGGCAAAAATTCCTGGGAATTGTGTTAAGCGAGACGCTGGGACAAGCACATCGGTTTCGCCACATAGGCGATAGGCAAGTTCGGATGAAACAAGCATGCGATGGGCCTTGGACACCAGCAGATCGTTCTTGGGCAGGCCATGCCCCAAAGCCCCTGCAAGGATACGGATTGGGCGCAGATTTTCGTTTTGTGCCAGCATGTTCGGTGTGACAGTGAAAGACTGCTTTGCCTCTACCCGTTGGTAAATGCCATTGGCCGTCATAACGCGATCGCCCTTTTTCAGCTTTTCGATCGGGCGTTGCCCACTGGCTGTTTCAATCAAAGTGCCTGTGGCAAAAGCCGCTGTGGTCGGCTGAGATTTGTGGTCGATCTGTGCGTCTTTGGACGTCATGGTTTTTTCCTCATACTGCTCTGGTTCTTAAAATCGCGAGGAAAGAAGGCGAAAGCGTGACGCATTGGCCGAAAAGTGGCGGGATTGGGTGAAATTTATGTTGCGATTCTGCACCGATCACCCATGCGGAGGTGGTTCGCTTGGGTAATCTGGTGATGAAAACGAGGGTTTTTGAACTGGCAAGCCTGTTAGAAACGACTGGGAATTTACCGCCCAACGCTCACATAGGTTAGCCCTGCTTCTGCCGCGTCTTTTGGGTCGTAGACGTTGCGAAGGTCGGCCATTCTTGGGTCTTTCATGACCTTTACCACGCGGTCTAGATCGAGGGCGCGGAATTCGTTCCATTCGGTGAGCAGGATCACGGCTTCGGCGTTGCGGATGGCGTGGTAGGGGTCGTCTTGCCATGTGACGCCCGGGAGCAGCTCTTCGCCTTCTTTTTTGCCTTGCGGGTCGACCACATGGACGTTTGCACCTGCGCCAACAAGGGCGGGAACGATGGTCAGCGATGGGCTGTCGCGCATGTCGTCGGTGTTGGGTTTAAAGGTGACGCCTAAGACGGCGATTTTCTTGCCGTTTACGGTGTCGTCACAGAGTTCCATAATCTTGTCGATCATGCGGCGTTTGGTGGCCTCATTGATGTCGATAACGGCTTCGACGATTTCGATTGGGGCGGCGTGTTCTTGGCCGATGCGGGCCAGCGCCTTGGTGTCTTTGGGGAAGCAGGAACCGCCGTAGCCGGGGCCTGCGTGCAGGAATTTGTTGCCGATACGGGCGTCCATGCCCATGCCTTTGGAGACTGATTTCACATCTGCGCCGACCTTTTCACATAGGGCGGCGATTTCGTTGATGAAGGTAATCTTGGTCGCAAGGAAGGCGTTGGCGGCGTATTTGATCATCTCGGCCGATTCGAGATCGGTGTAGACGATTGGGGCTTCGCGGAGTGCGAGAGGGCGATAGATTTTCGCCATGACCTCGGTTGCGCGTTCGGATTCGACGCCAACGACCACGCGATCAGGGCGCATGAAATCTTCGATTGCGGCGCCTTCGCGCAGAAACTCTGGGTTGGAGGCCACGTCAAATTCCGCATCAGGGTTTTCTTCGCGGATGATGCGTTCGATTTCGCGGTTGGTGCCCACGGGGACGGTGGATTTGGTCACGACCACGGTGTAGCCCGACAGCGCGCGGGCGATTTCGCGGGCGGCGTCGTAGACATAGGTGAGGTCGGCGTGACCATCGCCGCGTCGTGTGGGGGTGCCAACGCCGATGAACACGGCGTCTGCCTGTGCCACAGCCGTTGCAAGGTCGAGCGTGAAAGAGAGGCGTTCTGCAGCCACATTGCGTGCAAGCAGTTCATCCAGACCCGGTTCGTAAATCGGGATTTCACCCTTTTCGAGCGCGGCGATCTTTTCGGGCATTTTGTCGACGCAAATCACGTCATGTCCGAAGTCGGAAAAACATACGCCTGAAACCAGGCCCACATAGCCTGTGCCGATCATTGTTAACTGCATCTGATGCCTCTTAGAGTGCTTTTTCTTGCCTGATACGCGCAGAATTGAGCGAAAATGTGGCATGTTGCAAGGAAAATGGGTGTTTTGTGACGTGTTTACAAGACGGTGTGTCCGTCCCTTGCCTACTCCTTTCATCGGAGGGTGTTTCGTTGGCACACCTGTAATTGCGCAAGTCGTTTGGGCGCGGTAGAGAACGGGTAACGAATTTCACAAGGGCGAAGATATGCGCAAGATTTTGATTACGGGCAGTGCTGGATTTATTGGGTTTCATTTGGCGCAGTTGATGTTGCGCAATGGTTGGCAGGTTTTGGGTGTCGATTGTTTGTCAGATTATTACGATGTGAATCTAAAGAAACGTCGCCATGCGATGCTGTCCCAGAATGAGGGATTTTCCAGCCTCGAAGTTGATATTCGCGAATTTGCCGCGCTTGAAGAGCCAGTGACAGCGTTTGCGCCTGATGTGATCGTGCATTTGGCGGCGCAAGCGGGGGTTCGGTATTCCATTGAAAATCCACGGGCGTATATGGAGACGAACGTGATGGGCACGTTCAATATCATGGAATTGGCGCGTGAACTGAAAGTGGATCATCTGCTGATGGCGTCGACGTCGAGCGTTTATGGCGCGAATGAAGAGATGCCGTTTGATGAGACCGAGAAGGTCGATACGCAGATGACGTTGTATGCGGCGACCAAGAAGGCGAATGAGAACATGGGGCATTCCTATTCCCATTTGTGGGGATTGCCTGTGACGATGTTCCGTTTTTTCACGGTTTATGGCCCGTGGGGGCGGCCTGATATGGCGCTATTCAAGTTTGTGAAAAACGGGCTGGAAGGTAAGCCGATTGATGTGTTCAATCACGGCGATATGGAGCGGGATTTTACCTATGTGGTGGATCTGGTGCGCGCCATTGGATTGCTGGTGGACGCGGTGCCGCCGCAAGTGGATGCGCGTGAGGATTGGACCCCGCTGACGGGGGACAGCCTGTCGCCTGCTGCGCCGTTTCGGGTGATCAATATCGGCAACAGCGACAAGGTTCGACTGCTCGATTTTGTTGAGGAGATCGAGGATGCGATTGGCACCAAAGTTGAGCGCAATTACATGGATATGCAGCCCGGGGATGTGCCTGCCACATGGGCGAACTGTGATTTGCTGAAGCAGTTGGTGGGCTATACCCCTGAAACGAACGTGCGCGATGGTGTGCGGGCGTTTGTCGACTGGTATCGGGAGTATTACAATGTCTAGCTCTTGGGACATGGATAAGGTTCGGATCGGGATTATTGGGCTTGGCTATGTGGGCCTGCCGTTGGCGGTGGAATTTGCCAAGAAATACCCCGTTGTGGGGATGGATATTAACGCGGGGCGGGTGGCCGCGCTGCGCGGTGGGCATGATGCCACGCTAGAGGTTAGCGATGCGGAGCTGGCAGAGGCGGGGATCACGTTCACCAGTGTTGCAGAGGATTTGGCCGACTGTAACGTTTATATCGTTACCGTGCCGACACCCGTGGATGAACATAAGCGGCCAGATATGACCGCATTGATCAAAGCATCAGAGTCCTTGCAGGGCATTCTGAGCCATGGCGATGTCGTGGTTTATGAAAGCACCGTTTACCCCGGAGCGACGGAAGAAGTGTGTGTGCCGATCCTCGAAACCAGCGGGTTGGCGTATAAGGATGCGTTTCATGTGGGGTATTCCCCAGAGCGGATTAACCCCGGTGATAAGAAACATCGCTTGCCTGACATCGTGAAAGTGGTCAGCGGTTCAACGGATCATGTGACGGACTATATCGAGGAATTGTATGCGTCCATCATCACAGCAGGTATTCACCGTGCGCCGTCGATCAAAGTGGCCGAGGCCGCGAAGGTGATTGAAAACACGCAACGGGATTTGAACATTGCGTTGGTGAATGAACTGGCGCTGATTTTTCATCGGTTGGAAATCGATACGGCTGATGTGTTGGCCGCGTCGGCGACCAAGTGGAATTTTCTGCCGTTTAAGCCCGGTCTTGTGGGTGGGCATTGCATCGGGGTGGACCCTTATTACCTGACCCATAAAGCGCAGGCGGTTGGGTATAATCCAGAGGTGATTTTGGCGGGTCGGCGGATCAATGATTCCATGGGTAAGGTTGTGGCAAGTGAGTTGATCAAAGCGATGATCCGCAAGGGCGCGCCGATCCAAGGGGCGGATGTTTTGGTAATGGGTTTGACGTTCAAAGAGAACTGTCCCGACCTACGCAACACCCGCGTTGTGGATGTGGTGGAAGAGTTGCGCGATTACGGTGTGAATGTGCAGGTTTATGATCCGAATGCAGACGCGGCCGAAGCGAAAGCCATCTATGGAATTGATCTGATTGATGCACCCCAAGACGGCACGTTTGATGGTGTGGTTTTGGCCGTGGCGCATGATGCTTTTGCCAAGGGTGACCCTGCGCAGATCCGTGCATTGTGTAAGCCAGTTGGTGTCATTTACGACTTAAAGCATGTGTTGCCCAAAGACGTATCTGATTTGCGTTTGTAGACAGTGAATTGTGAAGGGGGAAACCCCTTTCGTGGCTTGCATTTTTTGCGTTTCTGCGCGTTACTGAAATCCGTGGGTAAGGGACGACCACAGAAATTCGGGACATACAGATGACGACCGACACAACCCCGCTGCTGCAGGTAAAAGACCTGTCTATCGGCTTTGGGAAAAATCCACCGATTATTACGGGTGTGAACTTTGCGGTGAATCGCGGGGAAACGCTGGCTTTGGTGGGGGAAAGCGGGTCGGGTAAGACCATCACCTGTCGGTCTATTCTGCGGGTGTTGCCCAAGGCGGCGGTGATCCATGGTGGCACGGCAGAGTTCACGCCTGAGGGGCAGACGGAATGTTTGATCCACATGGATGAAAAAACCCTGCGCGGTATTCGCGGGGATCAGATTTCGATGATTTTCCAAGAGCCGATGCACAGCTTATCGCCCCTGCACAAGATCGGGCATCAGGTGGCAGAGGTTTTAACCCTGCACCGTGGGCACACAAAGGCGAGTGCTAAGAAAGAGGTGATCGCTGCGTTTGATCGGGTTGGGTTTAAGGACCCATCGCGGGCATACAGCGCTTATCCGTTTGAGCTGTCAGGCGGGATGCGGCAGCGCGCGATGATTGCGATGGCGATCATTTCCAAGCCAGATTTGTTGATCGCGGATGAACCGACGACTGCGTTGGACGTAACAACGCAGGCGCAGGTTTTGGACCTGATCAAGGGTCTGCAAGAAGAAACGGGTATGGCCGTTATTTTCGTGACCCATGATCTGGGCGTGGTGGCGAATATTGCGGATAAGGTTGTGGTCATGCGCAAAGGCCGCGTTATGGAAAGCGGTCCGTGTGATGCGGTCATCGGTGCGCCCAAACATGCCTATACGAAGAAACTGTTGGCGGCGGCACCTGCCATTCCACAAGAGGCGGAGCCGACGTCAGAACGCATCGTTGAAGACCCTGTTTTGCAGCTGGAGAGCATTAACAAGACGTATATTTCGCGATCAGGTTCGTTCTTTGGCGGAACCCGTGAAATTGCGGCCGTGCGCAATGTGAATTTCACAGTGCCACGAGGCAAGACCTTTGCGATTGTGGGGGAGTCGGGGTCGGGGAAATCCACGGTGGCAAAAATGGCGCTGGGGGCGACCCCTGCTGATGACGGTGGCGTTGTGCGGTATTGGGCCAAAAAAGGGGAGCCGCCTGTTGAGGTTGGATCGTTGGACCGTTTTGGCAAAAGAGCGTTTCAGCGCGAGGCGCAGATGGTGTTTCAGGACCCGTTTTCGAGCCTGTCACCCCGTATGCAGATTATCGACACACTGACCGAACCACTGGTGATCCATGGAATTGGATCGCGGTCGGAGCAGCGGGATCGTGCAGCGTGGCTTTTGGAAAAGGTTGGGCTGGATAAGAACATGCTGCGGCGCTTCCCTCATGCGTTTTCTGGGGGTCAGCGGCAGCGCCTGTCTATTGCGCGGGCTTTGGCTTTGAATCCATCGCTGCTGGTGTGTGATGAACCGACAAGTGCGCTTGATCTGTCGGTGCAGATGCAGGTGCTGGAGTTGTTGGAAGAGATCAGGGACGAGTTTGGCCTGAGTTATCTGTTCATCAGTCATGATCTGGCTGTGGTGGCGCGGATTGCCGATGAGGTGGCCGTTATGCGGCAAGGACGGATCGTAGAACAGGCGGCCCCTGATGTGTTGTTTACGGCGCCTAAGCATCCCTACACCAAAGCGTTGATTGCGGCGTGTTTGGAAGCGGACCCAAGCGCGAAGATTGATTTGTCCACCGTGGCGTTGGGTGCAGGTGATCCGCACACATGGCCGCAAGATTACGCGATGCAAGGCGATAAGATGCCCCGTTTGGTGGAAGTGGAACCAGGGCATATGGTGCGGGTGAACACATGACGATTTGGGCAAAGATAGCTGCGGGTTTTGCCGTTGTGGCGCTGCCAGTGATGGTGAGCGGGCAAACGGTACAATTGCAAGAGACCCCTTTTTGGGAGGTGGAGGTGAAGTCGGGTTCGTTGGACCCGATTGAACTGCGGATGCCGAAAGAGCCTTTTGTGGTGAACCTGCCAAACAAAGGCCGCACCTATGGGACGCAGGGCGGCAATTTGGCGACGATGGTTACACGGTCCAAAGATGTGCGCCAAATGGTGGTTTATGGCTATGGTCGGTTGGTCGGATACAACGAGAAATACGAGTTGGTGCCTGATATCCTGAAGTCTGTGCAGGTGGAAGAAGAGCGGATTTTCACCTTCAAGCTGCGCGAAGGGCATCGCTGGTCGGATGGGGCGCCCTTCACATCCGATGCGTTTCGGTATTGGTGGGAAGATGTGGCGAACAATGCGAAGTTATCGCCAAATGGTCCGCCGTCTTTTTTGAAGGTCGAAGGGAAATTGCCCCGCGTTATGTTTCCTGATGAAACAACGGTGATGTTCATTTGGGAGTCGCCAAATCCAGCGTTCCTGCCCCGATTGGCACAAGCGCGGCCGCCGTTTATTTACCGCCCTGGGCATTACCTGAAAGAGTTTCACGGGAAGTATGCTGATCCTGCTGCGTTGAAAAAGGCCGTGCGCAAAAAGAAGGTGCGCAGTTGGGCGGCGCTGCACAACAAGCGCGATAATATGTATAAGTTCGACAATCCGAGCCTGCCAACGTTGCAGCCTTGGATACCTGCGGACACGGGTAAGGAGAGCCGCCGCTTGTTCGTGCGCAATCCTTATTATCACCGCGTCGATGCGAAGGGTGTGCAACTGCCCTACATTGATACCGTAGAGATGAGCATCGTGGGTGCTGGCTTGGTGGCGGCCAAGACCAATGCGGGTGAAACGGACCTGCAATCCCGTGGGCTGAACTTTAAAGACGTGCCTGTTTTGAAAAAGGGAGAAGCGGATGGTGAGGATTATTCTGTCTATCTGTGGCCCAATGGGACGGCGAGCCAGATTGCGATTTATCCCAACCTGAACCATGCGGATGCCGTATGGGCCAAAGTGCTGCGCAACCGCGATTTCCGCCATGCGTTGTCGTTGGGGATTGATCGGCGGATTATCAATCGTGCGCTGTATTTCGGGTTGGCATCAGAAGGCAACATGACAGCGCTGCCTGTCAGCCCGTTTTATAAAGAGGATAACCTGAAATTCTATGCACAGTATGATCCTGAGCGGGCGAATAAGATCCTTGATGATTTGGGGTTCACGGATCGGCGCGGCGATGGCATTCGTTTGTTGCCTGATGGTCGGCCCATGCGGATTTTGATTGAAACCGCTGGGGAACGGCAAGAGGTCGAGAACGCGCTACAAATCATCACCGATACTTGGCGGGATATTGGGATTGAGATGGTCATGCGTCCGCTGGACCGCGATATCCTGCGGCAGCACGTCTATAGCGGGCAGTCCATGGCCGCTGTTTGGTTTGGCTGGGACAATGGCATCCCAACGGCTGGAACGTCGCCTGAATACCTTGCACCACGGGCGCAAGATTTCTTTAGTTGGC
>CAYWIR010000048.1:0-10960 GCA_964458375.1 uncultured Neptunicoccus sp. | reverse complement strand
ACATATATAGAAGATGCCGCCGCCGAAAACGCGGCAATGGCAAAAACCACACGCATCACCGCATTGGGGTCCAACGAATGGGCCGCAACTAAGGGCAATAACAGGAGTATGTTTTTAACCCACTGGTGCGGGCGCAATCCTTTGGCCAAGGATCGCCGCGACCACGACTTCTTAAGTTGAACAACCTCGATACCTTCGTCTTCCAACTGCTTCGTTGCACCTGGATGATGCCCAACAACAATCGCTTCGCCTGCGCATTTCCAGACGGCCAAATCTAATCGCTGATCGCCAGCATAGGCATATTGCCCCTCGCCAAACCGCGCATTCAACGCCACCGCTTTGGCAGATCCCTTGAGGTTCACATCTCCATTAGACCCGATGTGCTGTCCTTCTACCCCATGATGATCCGCAAGCCGTTGCACAAGGCTCTCGTCGCTGGCCGACGCAAAGATAACTTCGCGACCATCTTCTTTGGCCTGTTCCATATACGCCTGAATGTCAGGGTTCACGGGCAGCAATTCCACATTCACATCGGCAATATCGGTGATTTCCCGTTTCAAACGCGCGCGATCATTCCAGAACCGAAAAACCGTCTTGATCGTTTTCATCGGTTCTTTGCCCATCGCGAGCCAAAACCCTTCGAACAGCATGTCTGTCTTCAGGAATGTGCCGTCGATATCTACAGCAAGAGGTCGTTTTTCTGTCATTTGCTCGCGCTCGTTTTAAAGACGCATCCGTCTGTTACATATTTTGGTGGTGTCATGCACAATGTACGTGCAACTTGCCACGCGGCCACCACCTTGGGCACATAAGCCCGCGTTTCTGCGTAAGGGGGCACGCCACTGTGCTTGTGCACTGCGCCCTCCCCTGCATTGTATCCCGCCAAAGCCAACAGCGGATCACGTTTAAATTCCTTTAACAGCCAATCAAGATAGGCCGTACCACCTTTGATATTTTGCGCTGGATCAGTGCTGTCGGTCACATTAAACCGCGCCGCCGTATCTGGGATCAGTTGCATCAAACCAACCGCGCCCGCCGAACTCACTGCCTTTGACCGCCCACCAGATTCAACACCAATCACCGCCAGCACAAATGCAGGCGACACATCTTTCCCCAATGTCGCAAGCAGGATGTGGCTGCCATGGGCCTGCGCCAGCTTTTGCATCTGCGCAATATTGGGCGAAAACTTCGCCGCTTTGCTCGGATTTGCAGACAGCGCACTCATTGCATCGCCTAAACGACCTGAACTGGCCTCTGCCAATGCAGGTGAATTTGCCGTCCAAAACCACTCTTGCAAATCTGCGGGGGCTTTGGGTGTCTTGGCAGCCACCGCAGTTTCAGGTTCTTCAACAGTATCATCTGCCCCGCCAGCCGCGCCTTTTGCCTGCTTCTTTTTGTGTTCGTTCTTATAGTAGTCTTCTTCAGGGGTAATCTGGATGTTAATCCGCGACCCACCACTTTTCTGTGTCTTCGCTTTCTTGAAAACAATCTCCGCCGACACCATTTCAGGCAGCGTTGCGCCTATAATGGCAACACAAACGGCGGCACTGGCCGCAATTGGGATGATAAACCGGATCAATTTACTGCTCTTTTTTTATTGTTGTCTTAGGAATCGCAAAATTTGGACGGTAAAGCTAGAAAATTGTGTGGTTGAACTGTGGCACTTTTGTCATAAACCCTGTTGCGGACAAGTTATTTCAAACTGTTTTCAGTTTTATTATCCATATAAGTATTTGTTTTTAAAGAATTTAACAAATTACCCCGGCGAAATCTGAAAAAGAACTACTGTCAAAGTTTAAACGTCAAAATGCGGTCACATTTACCCGTATAACTATTGCTCATAGGACGAAGCGAGATGGACTTTGACGAGAAGGTCCAAATCAAAACAAGCCGAAGCCTTAGAAAATCAAATGTGACCTTGGAGGGTACAAAAATGAAACTGTTTAAATTTACCAAAGACGAAGATGGCGCCGTAACTGTAGACTGGGTTGTTCTGACAGCCGCTCTGGTTCTGGTTGGTGGTGTAGTTGTTTCCGCGATCCGCGGCGGCATGGAAGACTTGGCGTCTGACATCAACACACAACTTTCAGCAACTTCCGTAACTTAATAGATACGCGATCTTTGGAGGATCAAACTATGAAACTTTTTAAATTCACAAAAGACGAAGACGGCGCAGTAACAGTAGATTGGGTTGTTTTGACAGCCGCTCTGGTTCTGGTTGGTGGTGTAGTTGTTTCCGCGATCCGCGGCGGCATGGAAGACCTGGCGTCTGACATCAACACACAGCTTTCTGCGACTTCTGTAACTTAATAGTTCAGACAGAGCTGATACAGCTAGTGGCGAAGGGCCTTGTGCCCTTCGCTTACACCGCGAAGCAGCGGCAGCAATAAATCAAACCTTGTATGCCGCGGACGATCATTGGATCGGGTCGCGTTTTTTTGGTGAAAGCACCAAAGCGGACTGTGTCACACAGAATGGCACATCCAGCCGGCAGGACATCAAACTGGCCCTGTCTGGTGTATGGAGTTGAACAGAACTCTGAGGGATTCACCGAGCGGCAAAACCGTTCGTAAAAAAGAGCAGGTAAGAAAATGCGTATAGTCTTTGCACTGGTACTATTCATGGGGATCGCAATCGCAGGTGGCGCAGTCTACTTGGCAATGGAGCGGTTCAGCCAATATGAAACGGCTTTGGCCAACAAGTCGGTTAAGGTAGAAAAGATCGACCTTGCAACTGTCTTTGTAACCGCTGAAGACCTTCCCTATGGCACCCCGCTTACAAAAGAACACGTAAAAGCAGTCGAATTTCCAGTGGCCGCCGTTCCTGAGAACGCGTTTTCCACAATCGAAGACCTGATCGGCTCTGAAGAAGACGGCGAATACCGTACTGTTCTGCGCATGATGGAAAAAGGCGAGGCTATCTTGGCCTCCAAAGTGACAGGCATCGGCGAAGACGCTGGCGTATCGTCGCGCCTTCAAAAAGGCATGCGCGCCTTTGCCATCCGCGTTGATGTGGCCTCTGGCGTTTCTGGCTTCCTGCGTCCAGGCGACAAAGTAGACGTTTATTGGACAGGTCGTACAGACCGCGACACCGTGACAAAACTGATCCTAAACAGCCTTGAGCTGATCGCCATCGACCAACAGGCGGACAGCACACGTAATCAAACCACGATCGCCCGCACCGTAACTGTTGCCGCTGACGTGAAAACAATTGGCGCATTGGTTCAGGCACAATCCACCGGTAAATTGCTGTTGTCCTTGCGGGGCATCGACGACGAAACAACGTCTGAACAGATCGAAGTCACCAAAGACGATCTGCTTGGCCGTCAAGAAATCCAAGTTGTTGAAAAAGAAGTGTGTACGATCAAAACGCGCAAAGGCTCCGAAGTGATCCAAATCCCGATCCCTTGCAGCAACTGATCCCAACCACATAAATCAAAATCGGGCGCTTCTGCGCCCTTTTTTGCGCGTAAACCACCACATCTATGGGGGTGTTGCTGCGTCAAACCTACAAAATCAGCACACGTTTAACGTGAATCGCCATCTTCAGTTTACCCGCTCCGTCCCTACTGTTGCTGTTTATCCACATACACAGATGCTTCTAATAGGTTGAATCTTGATAATAAAACCAAGTTGGCGCATGGTTCGACGTAATAATTGGGCAACAAAGACCCAGCATGATGCAGTAGTGATTCAGAGAGGCAGGATCACAATGAAAATTACCACCCTGTTTACAGCAGGCCTGTTGGGCGTATGCGCAATTGGTTTTATGCCGCCCGCGGCAGAAGCACAGAACGTGCTCAAGATTATGCGTGGCGCCACAACAAGCAGTATCAAAGTGTCCGTCAACCGTGCGATTGTTATGGAATCGGATCAGCCCTTCGCTGAGCTGTCTGTTGCAAACCCTGGCATCGCTGACATCGCGACCCTGTCTGATCGCACCATCTATGTCCTTGGCAAAGCGCCTGGGCGGACCACGCTGACCCTGCTCGCAGCAGACGGCAAGCTGATCACTAACGTCGATGTGCAGGTGTCCCCTGATTTGGCAGAGTTCAAAGAACGGCTGCGTGAAATCCTTCCGCGTGAACGCATCGAAGTGCGCACCGCGAATGACGGCATCGTCCTGTCTGGCCGCGTGTCAGGCAAACAGAAACTGGCCCGTGCGCTGGATCTGGCGGAACGTTACGCCCCTGAACGTGTGACCAATTTGATGACAGTTGGCGGTTCGCAGCAGGTGATGCTGAAGGTGCGCTTCGCAGAAATGCAGCGATCCGTTGCGAAAAACCTCTCCGCATCCATTGGTTTGGATGTTACGGGCAACACGCTTGGCCAACTTGGCACAGGTAACTTGCTGACCGCGCCGGCGACTACAGGCACAGGTGTTGCCACAGCAGGCCAGCAAGGCGCATTTTCCATTGGCTTTTCGTCTGGCGATCTCGCAATCAACCTGATGCTCGAAGCCCTCGAAACAAAGGGCCTTGTACGCACTTTGGCCGAACCAAACCTCGTTGCGATTTCTGGCAACGAAGCTGGTTTCTTGGCTGGTGGAGAATTCCCTATTCCAGTTGCAGATGGCGACGGCATCAAGATCGAATACAAACCCTTCGGTATTGAGTTGAACTTCAAACCAATTGTTGTTGATGGCGATTTAATCAACCTAACGGTTGAAACAGCTGTTTCTGAATTGGACCCAACGCAGGCCGTTACTGTTGGCACAACAACAGTTCCTGCCTTTTCACGCCGCGAAGCGAAAACGGTCGTGGAAATGCGCGATGGACAAAGCATGTCAATCGCAGGTTTGTTGGAAGACAATTTTGCAGATGCGTCATCACAGGTTCCTTGGATTGGTGACGTACCAGTGTTAGGCGCACTGTTTAGAAGCGCGAACTATCGCCGCGACCAAAGCGAATTGGTTATCATCGTGACACCACACTTGGTAACACCTGTTGATGGCGAAAGCCTGACACTCCCAACGGATCGGGTCCGCATTCCAAACGAGAGCGAATTGTTCTTGCTCGGCAATGTTTCGGGCAAACGTAAGAACAAAGCCGTAAGCAAAGACGCAAGTTCGGTATCTTCGCAAGAATTTACCGGCTCCTACGGCTATGTGATGGAGTAAGAGACATGAAAACGCTTTTAATCACCTCCGCCGCCAGCACAGCACTGCTTTTGAGTGCATGCTCTTCCACAGACAACGTCTTTTCTTACCTCGGACCAGAAGCTGGGTACGAGATATTGAATGATGATCTGGGTGTTTCAACGGCCAACAACGTGGCCGTGCAAACAGGCCAATTGTCGGGCACATACACCGCCAACCTGACACGCAAATTCGCGTCAGAGGCACCTGTCCGCATCAATTTTGCGTTTAATTCCGCACAGCTGGACGCCACAGCACGCAGACAACTGCGTCAGCAGGCACAATGGATCAAGGCACACCCACAGATCGTATTCCGCGTCTATGGCCACACAGATAAAGTGGGCTCAAACGCTGCGAACCAACGTCTTGGCCTGCGCCGTGCGCGCGCAGCCGTACACTATCTGGTCAGCCTCGGCGTCAGCCGTCACAAGGTCAAAGCCGTGTCATCCTTCGGGGAAACACGCCCTGTTGTGCTGACCGAAAGCCCAAGCCGCGCCAATCGGCGCACCGTGACCGAAGTGTCAGGGTTCGCAGGCAAAGGCCGCACGACTGATTTAGACGGTAAATATGCCAAACAGGTGTATGACACTTACATTTCAACGACTTACGTTGTTGAAAGCAGCGCCGAAGAATAGGTTGTGACAAATGGGATACGGGCAGTTTCAAGCAGACAATTGCCCGCATCCATCCCAAAAATACCACATTCTTAAGATAATCCTGAAAACGAGCAGGTGCTTAAGCACAAATAACAAAAGCGGCAAAAGCCGCACCTGGGTGGACTATAGCTATGGGTAGCGAGACCGAAAATCAGGACGGGGGCCAAATCATTGCCTGCGCAATTGCGCGTGACATTGAAGCCTTTGACCTACTGATCGAAGACATGGAAACCGAATTCGGCGAAGATTGGGGTGCGCTGACCTTTGAAGCAGCCGCAACAGCTTTAACCTCTGAAATCGGTGCAGGTCTGAAATATGTTACCGTTGCTGTTGATAAACAGGACGAAGAAGATCTGACACCCGTTGCAAATGTCATTCGCACGGCACGCGAACAGAACATTAACGTCATTTTGATCCCACATGATCTGAACACCGTTGCCCTGCATCAACTGATGCGCATGGGATCGGACGATTTTGCGCCCTACCCTTTGCCAGAAGGCGCGTTGCACGACGCCATCGAACGCATTGCCAAAGAACCAGAGCCCGTTGCAGCCCCTACAGCGGCAGCCGCGCCTGCCGATACATCGCGCAATGGCATCGTTTTGCCCGTCTATGGCTTGGCAGGTGGTGTGGGTGCCACAACCTTTGCCGCCAATCTGGCGTGGGAATTGCAGAAACTTGGTGAAAAAACGGGTAAAAAAGTCTGTATTTTGGATTTCAACTTCCAATACGGCGCCGTGTCTACCTATTTGGACGTACCACGCAGCGAAGCTGTGTTCGAATTGCTTTCTGATGCTTCGGCTGCGGATGCAGGCGGCCTGAAACAAGCAATGGCATCCTACAAGGACCGTCTTGATGTGCTGTCTGCACCCAATGATGCGTTGCCGCTGGAGTTCGTAGAACCCGAGGGAATTGAAAACATCATTGAACAAGCAAAATCCAGTTATGATTTTGTTGTTATTGATGTTCCGCAGGCTTTGGTCAGCTGGTCAGAAGTGGTTTTAGAAGCCGCGCATCTCTATTTTGCATTCCTAGAACTCGACATGCGCAGCGCACAAAACTGCTTGCGCTTTGTGCGCACGCTCAAGGCCGAAGATTTGCCTTACGAAAAGGTACAATTCGCCCTGAACCGCGCACCAAAGTTCACCGACATGTCAGGCAAGACCCGCGTAAAACGCATGAGCGAAAGCCTAGAGATCGATTTCCGATACAACCTGCCAGATGGGGGAAAACCAGTCGCCAATTCAGGTGACGAGGGCATTCCACTGGCAGAAATCGCTGCGAAAAACCCGCTGCGTAAAGAAATTCTAAAGATCGCCACGACAATATCCGAACTTGTGCAAGACACAGCTGAATAAAGGGGAGTGATAAATGTTTAAACGATATCAAAAATCACCTTCCACAGCCGCGGCATCTGCCGCGCCTACGATGGACATGCCAGACGCGGACGTAACACCAGCAGCCGCCGACGCCGCACCTGCGCCAAAAGCTAAGGCACAGGCCAAAGCGGCCCCAGCCAAGGCAAAACCCGAAGGCCAAAGCCGCGAAGAACGCCGTGCGCAAAAGCTGATGGATATCCGCTTGGATATGCACACGCGCCTTCTGGAAAACTTGAACCTTGGCGCCATTGAATCAGCATCTGAACAAGATTTGCGCCGTGAAATCAGCGCGATCTGTGCTGATGGCCTGCAAGAAATGGGCATGGTCCTCACAAAAGAGGAACGTGTTAACCTCAACGCAGAAATGTATGACGAAGTGACGGGCCTTGGCCCGCTTGAACCACTTCTCAAAGACGAAGATATCGCCGATATCCTGATTAACGGCCCCAAACAGATTTTCATCGAGAAAAAGGGTAAACTCTCCCTCTCTCGCGTCGTTTTCCGGGATGACAAACACCTGTTGCGCGTGATTGATAAAATCGTATCCGCCGTGGGTCGCCGTGTTGATGAATCAAACCCTTATGTGGATGCTCGTTTGCTCGATGGTTCCCGCTTTAACGCAATGGTTCCACCCATCGCGATTGACGGCGCGCTTGTCTCCATTCGGAAATTCAAAAAAGATAAACTCGGCATTGATGACCTTGTGAATTTTGGCGCCTTTACCGATGAAATGGCCGCCTATTTGCAGGCCGCAGTGGCCTGTCGCCTAAACATCATCGTGTCAGGCGGTACCGGCTCTGGTAAAACCACCTCGCTGAACGCGCTGTCCTCATTCATTGCCAATGACGAACGTGTTGCCACGATCGAAGACACCGCCGAATTGCAGCTGCAACAAACCCACTTGGCGCGGATGGAAACCCGCCCACCCAACGTGGAAGGCAAAGGCGGCGTCGATGCCCGCGATTGTCTGAAAAACGCACTGCGGATGCGACCTGACCGCATCATCGTTGGGGAAACCCGTGGTGATGAGGTGATCGACATGTTGCAGGCCATGAACACAGGCCACGACGGCTCCATGACCACAATTCACGCCAACTCCGCCCGCGACGCGGTGGCCCGTTTGGAAAACATGATCGCCATGACAGGGGTAGAAATGCCGCTGCGCGCCATGCGGTCCCAAATCGCATCTGCGGTGAACCTGATCGTTCAGGTGAAACGTCTTCAAGATGGCTCTCGCCGTATGACATCCATCACCGAAGTTGCGGGTATGGAAGGCGATGTGATCTCTTTGCAAGAGATTTTCAAATACGAAATCGAAGGAACAGGCAAAGACGGAAAAATCATCGGTGACTTCACACCGACGGGCTTGCGATCACTCTATTCAGAACGCTTTGCACAGTGGGGCTATGAATTGCCTTCTAGCATTTATTCGCAACGTCGCTCGGCAGCGCAGTAAGGAATCAATATCATGGGTACACAGGCAATTATCTTCGGTCTTTTGTTTGTCGGCGTCGTTCTGATTGTCGAAGGCATCTACCTTGTTATGTTTGGCAAATCCATCAAGCTGAACAGCCGTGTGAACCGCCGTTTGGCGCTTCTGGAACAGGGCAAAGCCCAAGAAGAAGTGTTCGAAGCCCTGCGCAAAGAACGGGATCAGCACCTCAAGGGTCTGAAACTGCCAATCATGTCGATCCTGAGCCATAAGGCCCAGCAAGCGAACATCGCTTTCTCCCCAACAATGCTATTTGGTGTGATGATTTTGGTGGCGGTCATGGCATTTGCTGGCCTCACGTATTTCACCACAACAGGCCTGATCCTGCGGGTTATCCTCGCCGTTTTGATCGGTGGCGGTGGTGTTTACTTCTGGCTAAACGGCAAAGCGAAAAAGCGTATGGCCTTGTTCGAAGAGCAGCTTCCAGACGCGGTTGACCTGATTGTGCGATCCTTGCGCGTGGGCCACCCTTTTGCCAACGCAATCAACATCGTATCCACAGAAATGCCTGATCCCATCGGATCCGAATTTGGCATGATCGTGGATGAAACCGCCTATGGTGCGGATGTGGCTTCGGCGCTGAACAACATGGCTGAACGCATTGACGTGCCTGACCTGCGCTTCCTTACGGTTGCGGTGGCGATCCAAGCCAAAGCAGGGGGTAACTTGGCCGAAGTTTTGGACGGTCTGTCCAAAGTTATCCGCGCCCGCTTCAAATTGTTCCGCCGCGTTGGTGCCATCACCGCCGAGGCGAAATGGTCTGGCATGTTCCTTTCGGCCTTCCCTTTGGGGGCACTCGCCATGGTTCAGGTCACAAACCCAAACTACTACGACGCTGTTAAGCCAACAGAATACTATGTTCCGGCTGCAATCGCAGTGTTTTCCATGCTTGCCGTCAACTTCTTTGTGATGCGCGCCATGGTCAACATCAAGGTGTAGGAGCAGGATATGTTAAGCGAACTCAACACATACCTAACAGAGACTCTCGGCCCTGCAGGTCCCCTGATCGCCATGGGTGTTTTGGGCGTGTTCTTTATCGTCATGACTCTGCCGATCTTCCTCACCAAAAAGGAAGATCCCTTTGACCGTCTGGCAGGGTCTGCCGTCGCCAAAGGCCCCGTCTCCAAAGGCAACACGCCAAAGATGGAACTGCGCGAACAGAAGAAAGGGCCGAACCTTGATAAGTTCGCCGCTTATCTCGAACCGCAGGACCAACAAGAGTATTCAGATCGCCGTATGAAGCTGATCCAAGCGGGCTATCGCACGAAGGACGCTGTGCGCACCTTCCACGCCCTTCAATTGGTTCTGGGGATCGCGGGTCTGTTGCTGGGTGCGCTTTACACCTTCGTTTTGTCTGGCGGCACAACAGATATCAAATGGCTTGCCATTCAAACACTTGGCCCAGGTTTTGCTGGCTATTACACACCCATTTACTGGGTAGAAAAACGCCGTGGCACCCGCCAAGAAGAAATCCTCAACGGCTTCCCAGATGCGCTCGACCTTATGTTGGTCTGCATCGAAGCGGGTCAATCCCTTGACCAAGCCGTTCAGCGCGTTGCGAAAGAAATCGCACCAAGCGCCCCTGCCCTTTCCGAAGAATTTACCATCGTCTCCAACGAGATGCGCGCTGGTAAAGACAGGCCAGAAGTCCTTCGGGACATGGCCGAACGCTGCGATTGCCAAGACATTTCTGCTTTTGTCACGGTTATGATCCAGTCCTCTACTTTTGGTACATCCCTGGGCGAGGCGTTGCGCGTCTATGCTGGGGAAATGCGCGACAAGCGTGTGACCCGTGCCGAAGAAAAAGCAAACAAGCTGCCCACAAAAATGACACTGTGTACAATGATGTTCACAGTGCCTCCTCTTCTAGTCATTATGGTGGGACCCGCGGTCTTTGATATCTACATTCACATGGTTCAAGGCAAATAAGTTAAAGGCCGCGACGGCGCTTTTAACACTTGCCACAGTGACGGCGTGCAGCAATGCCACGACACTGACAACACGAACGCAAACACAAACAACCGAAACCTCCGCAATCGTGGATGCTCCAGTCGGCTTGGCTCAAGACGAAGAGTCCGTTGATGGCTTGATCGTTGGGCACCGCCTGATGGCTGCGGGGGAATACGAACTCGCGCTCAAGGCCTATACCCGCGCAGCAGGGGAGCTTGGCTTAAACGCCGACGTGCTCAGCGCGCTAGGGTCTGCGAATTTGCGTCTTGGTCGGCTCAGCCATTCTAAAGAGCTTTTGGAAATCGCGGTTAAGAAAGACCCCGAATTTGTGCCAGCGTGGAACAATC
>CAYWIR010000047.1:0-10984 GCA_964458375.1 uncultured Neptunicoccus sp. | reverse complement strand
CGGACATGGCAGTTTGGCTGCCATGCATCCGAGCTGGAAAACACAGGTGATTATGCGACGTTTGAGATCGCGGGTGAGAGCCTTTTTGCAATCCGTGGGCGCGACGACAAAATCCGTGTGTTTTACAACGTGTGCCAGCACCGAGCGCATCAATTGGTCAACGGTACAGGCACCACACGCGTTGTGGTTTGCCCCTATCATGCTTGGACCTATGAGCTGACGGGTGAATTGCGGGCGGGGCCAAATATCAAGTCTGTGGAAGGGTTCGACAAATCGGGAATTTGCCTGACCGAAGTGCGTGCTGAGGAGTTCGTTGGGTTTGTTTTTGTGAACTTGGACCCAGATGCGGCCCCAATGGAAGAGTGGTTTCCAGCGGCGCGGTCGGAGTTGGAGGAATGGGTTCCAAACTGGGCGGAGTTGAAGCCGTTGGAATGGGTGGAAATCCCTGAAAGTTGTAATTGGAAGGTTTCGGTCGAAAACTATTCTGAATGCTATCACTGTTCGCTGAACCATCCCACGTTTGCCAATGGTGTGGTTAAGCCTGAAACCTATGATATTCAGCCCCAAGGTAAATGCCTGCGCCATACGACCGAGTGTCAGAGCCTAGAAGATATGACCTATGATGTTCATTCGGGGTTTGAACACCAATATGAGTATTCCAGTTGGTTCCTGTGGCCGATGTTTTCGTTCCAAGTGTACCCAGGCAATGTGCTGAACACCTATCATTGGCGCGCAGTTGATGCCGATCATGTGGTGGTGTGGCGCGGGTGGTATTCTGTTGGCGGGGTTGAGGACGAAAAGGTCCGTCAGTTGGCAGTGCAGGATCGCGAAACCACCGTGGAAGAAGACATTCATCTGGTGGAAAGCGTGCAACGTGGGCTTGGATCACGGGGGTACAAACCTGGCCCGTTGGTGGTTGACCCAAAAGGTGGGGTGAATTCAGAACACCCCGTGATGCACCTGCAGGCTTGGATGCGCGAGGCGATTGATGGCTGATTTTGCGATGCCCGAAAAATGGACAGCGGAGCAAAAGCTGTTCCCGCATCAAGTTGGGTTTACCTGCCCACCCTTTGATTATGATGCGGCCCCGTCTGATTTTCTGCGTATGTCCCCAGAAAGCGTTGGGGTGCATGGGTGGATGTTGCATGTGCCTGACTACGTGCACGGTTTGGATCAGCGCAAAAAGAACTTTGGCATGATGGACGATTTCGTGCACTGCATGGCCCGCAACGGTGTCGATGTGTGTGGACAAGTCGGGTCCAATTGGGTCCATGCGAGCGGATTGGGTGTTGAGGGAATCCGCCAACATTGTGCCGATGTGTCGGAGAAATATGAGACCCGTTTCCACATGGCTGGCTATGCCATGGTAGAGGCGTTGCGGGCCATGAACGTGGAAAAGGTAGCGTTAAACGGGGCTTATCATTGGCCCACTTGGTGGCAGGGCACGGCAGGGTTTTTGCGCGAAGCGGGATTTGATGTGCTGTGGGCGGGCAATTTTGTCGATCAAGGCTGGTTTCCTGACCAAGAGGCGGTAAACGCGAAACGGTGGATTTTTGAGGGTGATCTGTTTGATCGCAGCTTTACCTATGTGGCAGAGCAAGCCCCTGATGCGGATGCTTATCTGATCAACGGGATGTGTAATTTCCGCAGTGGGCCAAACGGTTTGCCGCAGCGGCCTTTGCATTTGGCGCGTGCGATGGAAGCAAAGCTCGGCAAACCCGTGATTGGCCATGACACTGCGTTGTACTGGCGGATTATGAAGGATCTTGGGATCGCACCCACAACACCGCAAAGCCGATTGTTGGAGAGTTTACATGCATAAGATCATTGCGCTTTGGGCCATTCCTCGGTCTACGTCTACTGCGTTTGAATGGATGATGCGCCAGCGTGGCGATCTTGAGTGTTTGCACGAACCGTTTGGCGAAGCGTGGTATCAGGGCCAAGACCCGCTTTGGCCGCGGTTTGCGGAAGGGGAAAAAACCACCGAAGGACTGACGATCGAAAGTGTTTGGGAGGATATTCAAGAGCGCGCGGCCAAAGGCCCCGTCTTCCTTAAGGATTTCCCGCATTATATTAACCACATGTGGACGCCAGAGTTTTTGGGGAATTTCACGCATGCGTTTCTGATCCGTGATCCCGCCAAGACGATTTCAAGCATGTATAACAAGTGGCCTGACTTTGATGAGTTAGAGGTTGGGTTTCCTGAACAACGGGCGCTGTTTGATTTGGTGACCGCATTGAACGGCACGCCGCCCCCCGTGATTGACAGTGACGATTTACTGGAAGATCCAGACAAGATGGTGGCGGCATTTTGTGATGCTGTTGATATCCCGTTTATCCCCGAAGCAATGTCTTGGGAACCAGGCGGTGATCCGTCCGCGCACAGTTGGTGGGACGGTGGATCGTTTCACGCCAACCTTGCGCAATCCACTGGCTTAACGCCGCAAGTGCGCCGATACGTCGAAGTGGCAGACGCGCCCGAGCGCGTGCGCCGCGTGCATCGACGGATGAAACCCCATTACGATCACCTGTTTCAGTATCGGATCAGGCCGAACTAGAATAATACTTACAAGGATTTCAGATAGGCGAGGATTGCGGCGCGATCGACTTGGCAGGCTTCGGACGAAGGCTCGGCTTTGCATGTGGCAGAGGCTGGATAGGCGTGGCCTAAGTTGGAATTTCCAGGGATGATGGTGCCGTCAGGTGTGCGCGTTCGAAACACTGTGGATGTGTCGGACATTGGATCGCCCAAGCCCATGCGGATGGGATCATAATAGGTGTTGCTGAGTGCGAATTCGGTGGGGCGTTGATCAGGTGGTAACAATAGGTCGGCGATTGTTGGGACTGACCCGTTGTGGAGGAATGGTGCGGTTGCAAAAATGCCGTTCAAGGGGCGTGCTTTATACACAGGACCAATGGCCAAGCGTCCGCCCAATGCGCTGTTTTCTAAAACGTCTTTGCAGATTTGACGCGCTTCTTGCAACGTGGCCGATCCGTGCGTTCCTTTGACTGGAACGTCTGGTGTCGATTGTGGGTCCACTGTGCGTCCTGGGTCTTTGCCAAAAACCCCTTCCGATAAATCCGCTGCAAATGCGATCACTTCCTCTTTGATGTCTTGCTTTTGTAAGGCAATGACTTCACCGCGTTTTTCGATCAACAGCCGCAGTGCGAGTTCTTCGATCAGGCGGATGGTTGGAACGCCTTGATCAAATTTTTCTGGGACGAGATCCGCAGATGGCCCGTTTTCAATGAGCGAAGTCACACTGTCGAATGTGTTGTGCATGGCTGAAAATCGACCGCTCCAGCTTGTGTGGGTCAATAGGTTACAGGCTGCCATTGGATCGGTACCTAGGCCCGTGCCATTGGCATCATTCCAGTCAAAAATTGGCACCATTTGAGTGAAAGGTGCGCGAACCCTGGTTTTGCCTGGCCGATTGTCCAAAATTTCAACGGTCAGATCATTGCGGTCTAGGTCCGAATGACAGGAGGCACAGTTGTCGCCATAAAGTTGCTTACCCAATACATAGCTTGGGGACGAGGGATCAATTTTGCCCCATTCATCGGGCCATGCTGGACTTTTAAGCGAGGCAAGTGAGCGTTCAATTTTGATCAAATTTCCAAGGCGTATGGAGCTTTTGACATTTGGATAGGCGCGTAGATCATTGATATCTGCGTCTCCGATGCTGATGTCACTGTACACTCCGATTATTTCACCGATGTTGCGCGTGACGGCACCCAGCTCAATGGGTTTTGCAATGCCGATATCGCCGAGTTTTGTGGCAGAGCCTGTCCACTGGACAGTCGACATTTGCGGTGCGTTCCAGACGTGCGGCGTTGACACAGGCGCGTCTGCTGGTGGCAAAATGGCGCCCGCGCGGGGGTCAGACAGCGTTGTGGCGGTGTTTAAGATGACAGCGACAGCGTCTGTGCGGCCATGCCCCCATGTCCCACCTGCATCGACGCTTTTTTGAATGCGTGTTCGTTTGTCGAGCCACTCTGCCATTTGTTGGCGTAATTCAGAGGCCGCTGAACCAGTGTGGCCCTCGCCGAGCACTTGATTGGCGAAATCGGTCCAAGGTTGTTTTTGTTCGGGCGGTCCTGCTCTGTAAACCGCAATGACGGATTGATACATGTCGTACATAAAACTCTGTAGATCCATGGACGAGGTGCCGCCTTCCACCAAGAAACGCCCTGTTGAATCATGCAATGTGCCTGTGTGACAGGCTGCGCAGGTAAAGCCATAAGCTTCGTCACCATTCGCGGCTGTATCTTTGATAAAGCCAAGAGGTAACACTGTGTCAGTGCAAATAAGATCTGTGTATTCGGCCAATGTCTCGGCATCTTTAAAGGATTTGCCCGTGTCGGAGCGGCGCAGGGCATCATACCATTGGGTTGGGATTAGTCGTGAACCTTGGCTGGTTTCATACCAAACAGCGCGGTCTTTTTCGGGCCACTCTTGAGCCAGTCCCGCGCCATATCTTTCGTTTAACAAACAGGCTTGTGCGCTGTCAGTATAAAGCGATACCAATAGGCCAAGGGCAAAAAAAAGAGCTTTCATTTTGGGGTTTCCCAACAATTCGAATTAGGGAGAACATGACAAGTGCGTATCTTTTTGTCTAGCGTCATCCTGTTTTTCGGAACTGTTCACGTAGCGTTTGCTGGGCCGTTAAATAGTTGCCCAGGCTTGGATATTTCATGGGAATGTGTTGATGGCGTGCCCCAGCTGCAAGCCACGCGAACAGACCGTGCAATCGATGTGCTTTCGTATTTTTTAAGCATAGGCGACGATGAAACGGGCGTTGAAATGGCCGCGCATCAGCGTCGTGTTTCGCTTAAAACAGCCCGAACGGTTGATATTGTTGGTCTAGGGGTCGGTGGAGGTGAAGGCTGTTGTGTGGCACGTCGCAGCATTCCAATCCCGCCAGAAAACCTGTGCGCACCCGTGGATGTTTCAGAAGAGGACACGGCTCATACATCTGAGCAGGATGTTACGCCAGAGACGCCTGACGAACGAACGCCCTTGGACCTCGCCACAAGTCTTTTTGTAAATGATCCCTGTGAATCGGGGCCTGTTGGGTCGCTGTGCCGTGGGTCAGTGCAAGTTTCGCATGTTGAAGGCGAGCCGCTGCCGCCGATTGTTCCAATCACCGTTACGGCAACACCGTCTTTTGGTGGGGATTTAACCCTGTCAGGGCCAGCAAATTGTTTGCCGATGGGCGCGGGGGCTGGCTTTTGTCAGATTGGGGGTACTGACTTGACGCAAGTGTCTCTGTCCCTTGCGCTGAGTGTTCCACCTGCGTTTGAAACACGCCAAACTGAAATCTGTGTCGCGCTGCGTCCCCCTGCTGATGACACACAAACAATGATCCTTGTGCAAACAGCGTTTAAGGCATTGGGGTTTGACCCTGGTCCGCTGGACGGGGTTGAGGGTGAGAAATCAAAGGCGGCGTTGGCGGAATTTTCAAATCGGTATCAGCTAGAGGCAACAACGATGCTGGCACCTGAAGTGTTGGCGTTTTTGGGGCTTGGGTCTTTTGTGGATTCAAATGACGAAAACAACCAACAGTGCCAAACTGTGACATTGAAAAAGAAACCCCGCCCGCAGTGTGATCCGAACTCCACCCGACCCAAAGGGGATGCGTGCCAGTGCAAATATGAGGGTATGCGTGCCGTGTCAGCAACGCGTTGTGCATGTCCAAAAGGAACACGTTATGTGGCGGGTGCAGGATGCCGAAAGACCGATCGCCCAACGGATGCGATTGTTCAGCCTACGGTCCCGTTACGGTGCGACCCAAGCACAACGGTGTCCACTGGAGAGGCATGTGTGTGTCGATATAGTGGGATGCGAAAACTATCACGGACGCGATGTGGCTGTGCCGCTGGGCAAACTTTTTATTCGGGTGAGGGGTGCCTATGAGGCGTGCGGTTTCCGTCATTGTTTTGGGTGTTTGCGCAATCGTTTTTTGCGCGTCCTTCGTCGTGAACCGCAACCCGATACCTGCGCAGGATATTCGGGTGGCAGTGGATAAGTTGTTTCATTTTTCCACCATTGGCTTTGTACACCCAAGAATGGATGGAGCCCATGCTGATTTGTTTGCTTGTGTCGCGGCTGGCAAACGATTGAACGATGCGCAATCAATCCGCTACCGCCGCGCCTATCAAGCGTTTCTACTCAGCCAACAAAAACTGTTTTCGCGTTTGGACGAAGATTTGCAAATTCGCCAAGATCATCAAATGCAGGAACCCAACAACATTGGCGAACTTGGGATTGCGGGAAAGCATGATCACCACGATTCATCCGCAGTCGCTAACTTCGTGGATTTGGTGGGTGCGAGTGATGAACTGCGCCAAAGTTCGGCCATGCATCGGGCATGGCTGGCCAATGGCATGTATAAAGACGTTCTTGATTTCATGGTGCATATGGGGCCAGCGGTTCATTCGGTTGGGTTGATCGAAGATGATCCCGTGCCTGAAACGGACAGCCCTTTTGGTGCCCCTTTCAAAAGGTATTACCAAGCGATGAAACGGGCGCAAAACGCGGCGATCAATTCATCCGAATACTATGGCGCGATTGAAGATGCTTTGACGGCCTATGCCAGTTTGGTTGGCGCGGTTCAGGAAAAGGTTGATACGCACAATGGCATGGTGCTGACCGCACTGTCTGGCCGCTTTTTGTCTTTGCAAACAATTGCGCCGCGCCTGAAACATGCCCCCGCGTTTGACAGCACCTTGGGCAATAAAGGCGACATCTGTTCCGCCTAGGGTGATGGAACAAGATGATCCCCAATCAAAGTGCATGGCAATGCCCTTTTCCCCCATCTAGGGGATATCAATACATGCTCGGACATTTATGATCTTTTCCATAATTGAGAAATGACTCGGGGTTTATTATGGGTTTTCAGTGTCTTAAAATTGCAGTCTTGGGTGGATTAGGAGTTTTGCTGCCAGCCACTTTTTCCAGTGCGCAAGAGGTTAAATGGCTGTTGCCGACAGCTATTCAATCCAACGAGGAACAAGAAACGACACCAGATCGCCCGCAATGGAGAACGCCAAGCGGGAACCCTATCGCACGCAATGCCGCGGGTTTTGAAAGCCTTAAGCGGTCTGACAGGCCGGTTCTTCCTTTGTTTGATCTTGGGACGGTGGTGACGACAGGTTTTGGCGGCACAGTGATCAAAAAACCCTTGTTGCCAAAAGATGCGCCAAAGCCAGATTTGAGCGATCCCAAATATGCCTTTTTGAACCCGAATGGCACAGTTGCGCATTTGCGCAGCATGGATGGGCTTGGCTTTGCACCCAATGCCGCAGAAATTTCGCGTGCGCCATATGATCGCCTGCTGGCCCGCGATATCGGACAAGTATTTGGCATTGCGTTGGATGACGAAGACTACCGCAATTTGTACCTTACGGCGACGTCTGTTTTTGGATTGAACATTATTGGCAAAGACATGGACGACGATCGGCTTCCAGATCGTTTGCAGTACGGCGATGCCGCCGCGCGGTGGATGCCAGGACAGTGGGGCAATGACGTGTCCGCAGGACCTGGAAGTATTTGGAAGGTTGATGGTGAAACGGGGCAGATTAGCTTGTTCGCCAATGTCACTACAAATGGCAAAGACAATGGCGGCGCTGGGCTTGGGAATATCGCCTTTGATGTGACCCATAACCAGTTGTTTGTCTCGGACCGTGACACAGGGTTGATCCATCGTTTTGATTTGGATGGAAATGCGTTGGATGTGTTCGATCATGGTTTGGACGGAGTTTACGCACAAGACGGAGACACAACGCCCGAGGATGTATCAAACAGGGCCGATATTCTGTCTCCCCGTTTCGACGTTGAAAACAAAGACAGTTGGGGGCTGGCGGCCCCTGAACGGCGCACTTGGGGTTTGGCCGTGCACGGTGGGCGTTTGTATTATTCTGTGGCCAAAGGGCCAGAGATTCATTCTGTCGCGCTCGACAAAGAGACAGGGGCATTTCTGGACGATGTGCGTTTCGAAGTTGTTGTCCCGCGTGACCTACCCGGATCGGAGATTTCTGACATTGTGTTTTCAGGGGACGGCGCAATGGTTTTGGCGCAACGGGCGCCCGAACAGGGTGATTTTGCCCATGAGAATTTTGCACGCAAAGCCCGTGCGGCAGTGATGCGCTATGTTTTGAAGGACCCAAAACTGACGGATGGTCTTTGGGAATGGGTTGAAGAGCCCATTGTCTATCCCGTTGGATTTGCTGGTCGAAATCAGAACGCAGCTGGGGGTGTTGCGGTTGGACCAAATTACGACGAATACGGACAATGGGATGCAAATTTTTGCGGTGCAACACTCTGGAGCACGGGGGAAGATTTGCGCCTTGAGACCTCTTTGCAAGTAAGTCTCGAAAAGACGGGTCAAATGTTGGTTGATGGCGTTCAAGCGCAGCCTGTGCGTTTGAATGAAACCAATAACACACCACCGTGGAGCAGTTATTTCGCGGATTACGACGGAAAGTATTCCCAAACGCCGCCACTCGCGGGGCATGTTGGGGATGTTGAGGTTCTTGGATGTCGCGCTTCAGGTGGAAATGACGAAGATTACGTCACAGGCACGCCGACGGGAGATGGCTGGGATTATTGCACGCTGTTCCCCGAAAATTGCCCTAAACCACCCGAAGACGAAGACCCCTGCATGGTCGCACAGATGCAAACCGTTTGTGACCCTGTTTCAGGAACTTACAAAGTCTATGGCTTTGTGAAGGATAGTCTGGGCAATGGATTAGATCATTATAAGGCAGAAGGGGCTTCCCCAGGGATTGCGGGCGTTCCTGCCAACAACCCGATCCAAATTCCGTTGGAATTGCAGCTTGGTGGATTTGCACCTGGTCAAACAGCGCAGGTTAATCTGTGTGGATACCGCGCGTCGGAGGCTGGAACGGGGCAACCTTATCCGTGTTGTTCCATCACAGCGTCTGTCACAACCCCTAACATTGCTTGCGAAAAGGAGGGGGAATAATGTCCATCTTCAAAACACTTACCACAGCCGTTTTTGCGACGGTTTTCACAGTCTCAAACGCTTTTGCCGCGCCTGTTCTTACAAATGGTGGATTTGAAGCAAATCCACCCACAGGATTTGGGAATAACATCGGTCACTCCATTGCACCTTGGGTGCTTGGCGGGGGTAGTCGGGCCAATGTTGTGAAAGTCGATGGCCCGGGTGGGAGTAACTACGGCAATAACGGCCCAGAATCTGATGCCAGTGCACCAGGGGCAGGGGTTGAACAGCATTATCTCGATATTGCTAATGGCAGTAATGACTTTTACCAAGTCTTCACGCCGCTTTGCACGGGTGAGGTCACCTTTGGGGCGTATTTCTCCTCTCGTGGTAATGCGGCTGGAGTTGGCGGCATGAAAATCCTGAAGGATTCTGATGCTTCTGTCGTGGCTCCGCGCCAAGCGGTGAATGTGCCGGGGGGCAACTCTCAGACGGATCCTTGGTTGCTGGCCAGTGGCACCACAACGTTGACGGCTAATACGGCCTATCGGTTTGTGATTGATATGAACAATCCGATCAATGTGGATAACGCATTTGTGGAATTTGAAACGGATTGCCCTGCGCATTCGGATGAAGAGGTGACTGCAACAATCAGCAAGTCCTGTGAAGTTGAGCCGCCTGTTCTGTTGGTGGGCACAGAGTCGACCGCTGCGAATTGTGAAATCACAGTGACCTTACCCCCTGCGCAAAACACCAACAATCCACGATATTATTTCGTAGAAGACATTTTGATGGCGCCTGATGGGAGCATTGACGGCAGCGCGATTGACAGCCTGACCGCCGCCGGTTTTGATTGTGTCCCTGCGGCTGGTCCTTATGCGACGGGTCATGTTCCGACATGTATGATTGCAGCGGATGATGTTCCGTCTTCGGGTTCGATCACAATTCCTGTGTCGATGACGTTGCCCCTTGGGACTG
The DNA here is from genome assembly GCA_964458375.1 of uncultured Neptunicoccus sp. Lineage (GTDB taxonomy): Bacteria > Pseudomonadota > Alphaproteobacteria > Rhodobacterales > Rhodobacteraceae > Amylibacter. Next base: position 1,040 of record CAYWIR010000047.1, on the reverse strand, counting down.
AGCCAACACAGTGGGAAAACTGCGCACGTTTGAGCCAGCTTGATTACCCGACTGAAACAAACACGATTAACAGTGATATTCATGCCGCTTGGGGTGCAGATGACATTGGTCCTTTCAAAGAGGACTTAGGCGAGTCTTGTGCAGTTCTTGATGTGCCTAAGAAGGACGAAGACGAAGTTGGCTCTGGTCCGTTGCAATGTACGCCATTCACCCATGATGTGGTGTGCAACGCCGCCATTGGCGCTTGGGAAGTGCAATTGAACAACACGGCTGCAGGTTTTGATCCAACAGATCTGTCTGTGAGCACGTCTACACCTGGGATCACCGTGAATGCCAGTTCATCGAGCCCAGATGTGTTTCACATCTTTGGTGCAAACAGTGGTGATTTGATCAAAGTGCTGACCAGCGCGGTTGAAGATGGGGCAGGGGGCAACGGGCTTGACCTGTGTTGTCTTGGGGAAATGGAAATCCAGATTCCCGTCGGCGAAACATGTGAGCCGCGCGAACCTGTGTTGGAAATCAACAAGACCTGTGCGTCCAACCCGAACGAAACCTTCGATGTGTTCTGTGAGTTTTCAGTATATTATGAAGGTCCACCGCCAACCCAAAGCAATCCTTTGAAAGTTACGGATGATTTCCAAACACCAGGTTGGACCTACGGAGGCCATACGCGAAACTATGATTGGGAGTGTGAACCTAATGGGGGGCACACTGGACCAGAGCCTGTGAGCTGTTCCGTTGAGGATACCGGACAGACGGGGGATTGGATCACCTATACCTCTTCTTTTGAGTTGGCTTACGACTTTGCTGGCGAAGATTTCCGTAACTGTGGTACCGCCAGCCTGATTGGGCCTGATGGGCAACCCCTTGCGGCGGAAGATTGTTTTTCCACTGGTGATCATGATCTGACTATTGAGAAAACCCTGGTCGGTGAAACCTGTGAACCAGGCCGACCATGTGCGTTCACCTATACTGTAAGCAACGAGGGGGCAGGGGATTACCTTGGGCCGATCACGCTGAACGATGAAGTGACAGTGAAC
>CAYWIR010000046.1:0-10985 GCA_964458375.1 uncultured Neptunicoccus sp. | reverse complement strand
TGATTTGCGAAATAAATGCAGCATGATAGCTTTTGAACTCCTCACCGCACTTATGGTCTTTGCGCTTGTTTCTTCGGTCACGCCCGGCCCGAACAACCTGATGCTTATGGCCTCTGGGGCAAACTTTGGCTTTGCACGCTCCATCCCGCATATGCTGGGCATTGGTATCGGATTTACGCTGATGATTGTGCTGGTTGGCCTCGGGCTGATCCAGTTGTTTGATGCCTTCCCCCTGTCCTACACCATTCTGAAAATCTGCTCCGTTGCCTATTTAATGTGGCTTGCTTGGAAAATTGCCAATGCTGCCCCCCCTGAAAAGGGCGCAGCGGCGGGCACGCCGATGACGTTTATTCAGGCGGCGTTGTTTCAATGGGTGAACCCAAAAGCCTGGTCCATGGCATTGACCGCGATTACCGCATACGCGCCCGGACAAACGGTGCAGGCGATCCTGATTGTTGCGGGTGTTTTTGGGATCATTAACCTGCCTAGCGTTAGCCTTTGGACCATCATGGGGCAACAAATTCGCCGTTTGCTGAACAAGCCTCACTGGCTCAAGGCGTTTAACATAGGAATGGCGGTTCTTTTGATCCTGTCCACCTTACCTGTGCTGTTGATCAATTGACTTGCTGACGCAAGACACCCTGAGCCGCTGGCGCGGCGTGATGCCTGCGGCGCGGATATTTTAGAAACAAAAAGCGGTTGGGGCGTGACCTTGGGGCGGCTGTTCGTTAGACCTTGGCTATGACAACAGAGCAAATAATTCTTTTCGTGATTTTCGGGGGTGTCTTTGCCCTGCTTTTGTGGGGGCGGTATCGCTATGACCTCGTGGCCTTTGGGGCGCTTTTGGTGGGCGTGCTGGCAGGCGTGGTTGAGAGCAAAGACGCATTCTCTGGGTTTGGCCACCCTGCAACGCTTGTGGTGGCGCTGGTTTTGATTGTCTCTGCTGGGTTGGTGAATTCGGGCGCTGTTGGGTTGATCACCCGCGCCTTGGTGGACAGTTCCCGTGGGCTTGGGGCGCATATCGCGATTATGGGCGGTGTGGGTGCCGTGTTGTCTGCGTTTATGAACAATGTGGCTGCATTGGCCTTGCTGATGCCCGTGGATTTGCAAACCGCCAAAAAGGCCAAACGGGCAGCGGGATTGTCGCTGATGCCGCTGAGTTTTGCGACGATTTTGGGCGGCATGGTGACCATGATCGGCACGCCCCCCAACATCATCATAGCAACCATTCGCGAAGACAGTATGGGCGAGGCCTTCAAAATGTTCGACTTTGCCCCTGTGGGTTTGGTCGCCGCATTGGCGGGGTTGTTGTTTGTGTCCACCATTGGTTGGCGTTTGATCCCGCAAGGCGATGCGGATTCGCCTGCGGATAAATTAATGGATGAAGCCAATTATGTGGCCGAGTTGACCGTGCCTTCGGACAGCAAATTGATCGGTAAGAAACCATCAGATTTGGCTGAGGAAGCGGAAAAAGCGGATGTGGCCATTATTGGCGTGATCCGAGATGGGCGCCGTTTGTATGGCAACGCGCGAAACCGCAAGCTGAACGCGGGCGATGCCTTGGTGTTGGAAGCGGTGCCAGAGGCGCTTGATGAGTTTCGCACCACGTTTAAGTTGGATTTTGCCGATGAAAAGCGGCAGGAAAACCTAAGGGCGGCAGGCGAAGGGGTTGGGTTAACCGAAGTTGTCGTGACCGAAACCAGCCGTATCGTGGGTAAGGATGCTATCACCATTGGCCTGAACTGGCGGCAAAACACGATCCTGATGGGGATTTCGCGCAACGGCAAGCAGATCAAAAGCCAAGTTCGACGCACGCAGATTCAGGCGGGGGATATCCTGCTGTTGTTAACGCCGAGCGAGACGCAGAACCAAGTGGTGGATTGGCTGGGCTGTTTGCCATTGGTGGAACGTGGGCTGACCGTGACGCAGGACGAAAAAACGTGGCTGGCCATTGGTATATTTGCGGCCGCCGTTGTGGCGGCGTCTTTCGGGCTGGTGTATCTGCCTGTGGCGCTCGGTGTGGTGGTGGCGCTGTTCACGCTGACGCGGATTGTGCCGCTGTCTGAGGTTTACACGCATATTGAATGGCCTGTTGTGGTGCTGCTTGGCTCCATGATCCCGCTTGGGGTCGCGCTAGAGAAATCTGGTGGGACGGAGTTGATTGCGGGGTCTTTGATTGGCCTGACGGAAGGCATGCCTGCTTGGGCGATTTTGACGGTGCTGATGGTGGTGACCATGACCCTGTCGGATGTGTTGAACAATACCGCGACTACCATTGTGGCGGCCCCTGTTGGGATCAAGATGGCCGAGAGTTTGGGCGTGAATGCGGATCCGTTTTTGATGGCGGTGGCCGTGGCGGCAAGCTGTGCGTTCCTGACGCCGATTGGGCATAAGAACAACACGCTGATCCTTGGTCCAGGTGGGTATAAGTTTGGGGATTACTGGCGAACGGGTTTGCCGCTGGAAGTGTTGATCGTGGCGGTGAGTATTCCGGCGATCTTGGTGTTTTGGCCGCTTTGATTAGTTCAAATGACCGTCGCGAAGACGTTTCAAATCTTCAAGCAATTCGAAAGCAGCTTCCTTGAATCTACGCTTAAGGACAATTTGCCGAAGAATGTGGCGACTTGTTTGTATTTTTTTGGCGACCAACAATGCCCAAACATCATTTTCTACTGGATTGTTCAGATCTTCAAGAGCGGCATCAATTTCAAAAAGAACATATCCCGAAGCTCCAATAGGCGAATACACCGATGTAACCTTCCAAACAATGAGGTAGTCTGTCGGCACATCCTCGATATCGACTTCTTCAACCTGCCAGCCGTTTTCTTCGATCGCCTGTCTGAATTGTTTAAATCTGCTCAACTCACAACTCCCAAAACAGCGGGATCAGCGCACTTGCCAGTATCCCCACGGTAATGTTCAGCGGAATCCCGATCTTCATGAAATCTGTGAACGCATAGCCGCCGGGCGAGTACACCAGCGTATTGGTTTGATACCCAATCGGCGTGGCAAAGCTGGCGCTGGCGGCGACCATGACGGCGATGACCAGCGGGCGCGGGTCTATGCCGAGTTGTGCGCCAAGTGCTATGGCGATGGGGGTGACGACAACGGCGACGGCGTTGTTGCTGACGAGTTCGGTGAGGACAGAGGTGAGCAGGTAGATGGCCCAGATCACAAAAAACGGTGGTAGACCGTGCAACATGGGCGCGAAGGATTCCGCGATCATGGCGACTGCACCAGATTGTTGCAGCGCCGCGCCGATGCCGAGCATAGAGAAAATCAGCGCGAGCAGGCGTCCATCCACAGAGGCAAAGGCCTCATCCGCGTCGATACATCGGGTCAGCAGCACAATCGCCACAGCCACAAGGCCAAGGGCGAAGATGGGGGCTACGCCAAGGGCTGACAGGATCACAACGCCCGCCAACATCAGCACCACGATGGGGGCAAAGGCACGGCGATAGGGACGCGCTTCGGGCATGGCGAGGTCGATAAGCTCCATCTCTTGCGCGAGGCGCTGGATGTCTTGGGGTGCACCTTCGAGCAGGACCGTATCGCCCACTTGGATGACGATTTCGCCCACCTTACGGCCCAAGTTTTGGTTTCTGCGATGCACCGCCATTGGATAGACACCAAAGCGGCGGCGCAGATTGAGCGCGGAAATACGCCGCCCAATCATGCGACAGCCAGGCGTGATTAGCGCCTCTACGGTGGTGGTTTCGCGGTGCGAGACTTTGTCGGCAAGGATGACCTCTTTGTTTTCTTTAAGGCCGAGCAATTCGGTGATCCGTGTGCGCAGGACCACGCGGTCCCCTGCTTCGAGGATCACATTCGGGAACTGAAAGCGCATGGTGTTGTCGTTGCGCAAAACATCCATCACGCGGCCCCCGTCCCGTTTAAACGCATCCACGTCAAACGGGCTGGCGCCGATAAGGGAACTGTCTTCGGGGATCACGACTTCGGTGATGAACTTCATCGATGATTTGTCGCGCAGCATTTCGGCCATAGTCTCCCGATCAGGCAGCAAACGGGGGGCAAAGATCACAAGGTAGATTGCGCCGTAAATCGCGAGGATCGCGGCCATTGGGGTGATTTCGAACAAGGTAAAGCCTTGCAGCCCATTGGCCCGCGCCACACCGTCCACCAGCAGGTTTGTGGAGGTGCCAATCAAGGTCAACATTCCGCCAAAGATCGCCATATAGCTGAGCGGAATCAAAAGTTTGGACGCCTTAACCCCCAGCATCCGTGCCATTTGCAAGGCGACGGGGATCAGCACAACCACAACAGGGGTGTTGTTCATAAACGCACTGGCAACTACGGTGAACACGGCGAGCCCTGCCATAACGGTTTTGGGGCGCTGTTCCCCTGCCGTTGTGACCCATGTGGACAGTGAATAGAGCGCACCTGTGCGCACCAATGCACCTGACAGGATGAACATCGCAGCAATGGTCCAAGGGGCTGGGTTTGAAAACACCGACAGTGCCGTGTCATAAGGCAGAACCCCCGCAAACAGCAGAAACGCAACGCCCCCAATGGCCACCACTTCGGTGGGGTAGCTTTCGCGGATGAACAAGGTGAACATCACCGCAACAATGCCAATCGACAGCCATGCGTGATAGCTCTGTGGGATGATATCTATGAGCATTTTGCCCCCTATTGCCTGTGCGCCAGTGTGGCGCAGTGGGCCTTGGGCCTCAAGCCTGTTCTGTGGGTTCGGTCTTTGGTTGCACGAGGAAAAGGCCAATCATCACAAGCGCCAAGGCAAGCCAGATATATCCAGAATAGCTCTCTCCAAGCAGCAGGATCGACAGAGCAACCCCTGCGATGGTGACGATGTAGGACACTTGTGCGGCAAAAACGGGACCTGTGCGCCCCACAAGCCAGATGTAGCAAACATAGGCGAGGCCGTGACCACACGAGGACACGATGAGGGCGTATTCTGGGACACCAAAGTTGGCGAAGGGATTATAGAATTGATCCGTCACGACAGCGGTGGGTGTGATGATCAGCAAGCCCAGCAGCGAGGAGTAGAACACCACTTGGATCGCGTCCAAACCATCCAGCCCGAACTTCGCAACATAGTTGCCTTCAAGCCCATAGCAGATGGTGGCAATGGCCGCGACGAGCACAAAGGGCGCTGCGGCAGGGTTTGGCAGGCTGGTGCTCGGACCGATCAGAACGATCATAGCCACCGCACCAAAGATCAAACCGCTCAGGCGACGCCATTCAAACCCTTCCAACCCCCAGATCAGCGCAATCGGCAAGGACGACATGGGGATCAGCGACATAACAATCGCCATAACCCCTGACGGCAGCTCTCCTGCTGCGATGTAGGACATGGAATTCGGGATCATCGTCCCAAAGAAGGCCACAAACAAAAGCAATCGAACATGGCGCAGTTTGGGGCCAGATTTACGGGGCCGCAGGGCCAGCGGGATGCCCATCAGCATCGCAACCATTACCATTTGCCAAACGATGATGCCAAAATGCCCATGCCCTGTGCTGACCGCCAGTTTGGTCATCGGCATCGACAGCCCCCACGCAAAACCCATCCCAAGCAGGCAAATTATGGGAAGGAATCGGTTCACGCAGGACCGCTTTGCGCCAAATGTCCGCCATTGCGCACAGGGATAACTTTGGTGGCCGCGCCAGTGCGATCATCGGTTTCGACGTAAACGCCTGACAGGGTTGCCTCGCCATTTGCAGGGGTAAACCGCTCTTTCACCATGCCCGTCACAAAACGGCGCATAGGTTCGGCCTTTTCCATGCCGATCACCGAATGGTAATCCCCGCACATGCCCGCATCCGATTGAAAGGCTGTGCCCGCAGGCAGGATCATGGTGTCAGAGGTCGGCACATGGGTATGCGTGCCAACCACAAGGGACGCACGCCCATCAAGCCAATGGCCCATGCCCATCTTTTCAGAGGTCACTTCCGCGTGGAAATCCACGATCACAGCATCTGCCATGCCCCCACGCGGCGCCACTTTCAGCGCTGCATCAAGGGCAGAAAACGGATCAGAGAACGGTTTCTTCATGAACACCTGCCCAAGCGCCTGTGCGACAAACACTTTGCGCCCATTTTGCGCCGTGAACATCCGCGCGCCTTTGCCCGGGGCCACCCCATTGGCAATGTTCAGCGGGCGAATGATGCGGGGCTCTTGTTCAATAAACGTGAGCATTTCTTTTTGATCAAACGCATGATCGCCAAGCGTGATGCAATCCGCTCCTGCATCGAGCAACAGCTTCGCATGTGCACGGTTCAGCCCCATGCCGCTGGTGGCGTTTTCACCGTTCACCACAACAAAATCGAGCCGCCAGTCGGTGCGCAGCTTAGGAAGCCGTTCGGTAATGGCGCGGCGTCCAGCGCGGCCCATCACATCGCCTAAAAAGAGTAGTTTCATATCCCTGCGATACGCCGCCCTGCCCGCACGATCAAGCGGTGATTAAAATTGCACTGCGTTGAGTTCAGTGACCATAGCATCCAACTTGTGATCCGTACGCTCGCGCGGCACCGCTTTCAGCTCTTGCGCGCTATAGGCAAATCCAACAGCCGCGACGGTTTTAAGCGCGCTCAATTCTTCAAAACTGCGGTCATAAAACCCGCCGCCGTAGCCCAGCCGATAGCCTTTGCGATCAAAGGCCACCAACGGGGTGATCACCACATCGGGGTGCAAAAACTCTCCGCTGGCAGGGACGGATGCCCCAAAGGGGCCTTCGACCATTTCACAATCGGGGGTCCATTCTTGAAACTTCAAGGGTTGGCCATCACCTTGGATCACTGGCACACAGATACGTTTTTCTTGCCCATGCAAAATCGTCATGGTGGCAATGGGCGAAACTTCGGTACGGATCGGCATATAGGCCGCGATGATCTTGGCGTAAGGATACAGCGCCAATTGTCCGATCAAGTTTCGATTGGCCGCTTCGTCCAACCCTGTGCCATGGGCCGCTTTGCGGGCCGCAAATGCCAGTTTGCGCGCATCTGATTTCTTTTTTGCAATGGACATGCGTCCCCCATCATCTGTTATGCAAAAAATACCGCCAAGCACGGGTCTGACACCCGCCAAAAACGATAAAACAAAGGTGAAAAGCGGCGGGACCACTAAACCGCATTCGCAGCACAGCCGTCGAAGTGTGTGTATCCCCAAGAGCCTGCTTAAACAGGTGGGTGCCGGATACGATAGGCCAGGGCCAGTCGCAGAGCCAGCTCCCTCAAGGAACTTATTGGCCAATGGAATAGAACTTCGGCACGAGAAGGGCAGAACCCGCCTATACCGTACTTAGGGCGTCCACGGATAAAGAACAAGACGAAGACAGTCTTGACGTCATGTTCACTTTTTGTTCATAGTCGGACGATGGATTCTCTGCCCCCTCTTCAGCCCGGTCAATTGATCGCCCGTGGTACCGCGCGCCATCTGCGTCAGCACAATTTTATTTGCCTTGAAGAGTTCGTGCCAACATCAGGCTTGCGCGTCGATCTTATGGCGCTCGGTCCAAAATCAGAGATTTGGGTGGTGGAGTGTAAATCATCCCGCGCCGATTTCATGTCTGACAGCAAATGGCAGGGATATTTGGAGTGGTGCGATCGGTTTTTCTGGGCTGTGCCCCCTGATTTTCCAACCGAGCTTCTGCCCCAAGACACAGGTTTGATTATCGCCGATGCCTATGACGCGGAAATCATCCGCCCTGCCCCTGAACACAAACTTGCGCCAGCGCGGCGCAAAAAGATGCTGCTGAAATTCGCTCGAAACAGCGCAGATCGTCTGCGCGGCTATGTGGACCCAAAACCGAGCCGCCTGTTTTCCTAGGGGTTAGGACCGCCCGAACCACAGTGTCAGTGCTATATCATTGGCGTTAATGTCTTTGCTTGTTTTGCCCAAGATCCGCGTGGCGATCGGGCGCGATGCGCCACGTCCTCCGGGCCAAGTGTGTCCACCCCCGTTAATGCGGTAATACTCCAATGGTTTGGCGCAATTCACAAAGCTGAAATGGGTCACCGTTGTCCCATCGGACGTATCACGATCAAATGTCCGTTCGCGCGCGGTGGGTTTACACCCATTGCGCGTCCGCCATTTTGCAATGGTCTGATCCGCCGAATAAGCTCCGCCTTTGCTGCGACGGCTCACTCCTTCGGTCCCGCTTAGATCGCCCTCATGCAAGGACAAGCGATCCTCCGTGCCAAAGAAAAATACCGCTGGAACGGGTCTGTAGGCCGCGCAATTTGCCTTCACAAACTCTTTGGTCGTGACCACGGCCAGTCCTCGAACCATGTCAGGGCGTTGACAGGCCATGCGCATCGCCATTCCGCCGCCATTGGAAAAGCCAATCACGTGGATCTTCGCGCTTGGGATCACACCCTGCGCCGCCAGCATCTGTGCCAATCCCGTTAGATACCCAACATCATCTTGATCGGTCGAGATCACCTCGTTTTTGCCGCGCCCATCATTCCAGGCTTTCACCGCATTGGGATACACCGCCGCAACGCCGTGACGTTTGGCCCAAGCATCAAAGCCAGACGATCTGCGCACTTGTTTTCCTGATCCTTTGAACCCGTGCAAAACAAACACCACGCCTTTTGGCGGTTTTCCATCGGGCAAATACACCCCATAGGCCCGCCCGTCATAGGTTCCACGCAGGGATTTTGACGATGCCTGAAGGCCAATGCCCAGAAAAACAGCCATCAAAACCACACATTGAAGAATAGGCTTCATCGTTTCACCTCTGATCATGCACTGGGCCTGTCGCCCTTCGTTCCGTTGGTAATACGCCCTTAACCCACAAACCCGTCGCGTTTAAGCGTTTTCACCCGCAATCTTGCCCGAAAAGATACAGCCGCCTAAAAACGTGCCTTCAAGCGCGTTGTACCCGTGATAGCCGCCGCCGCCAAAGCCACAGACCTCGCCTGCCGCATAGATGCCATCAATGACCTGCCCATCCGTGTCGAGCAGTTGGGATTTGATGTTCGTATGCAACCCGCCAAGTGATTTACGGGTCAAAACGTTCAAGCGCACCGCAATCAACGGCCCCGCAGTCGGGTCCAATATTTCATGGGGTTTAGCGGTGCGGATCAGCTTATCACCGAGATAATTTCTGGCCCCATGGATCGCCGTCACCTGCGCGTCCTTGGTGAATTTGTTGCTCATTTCACGATCCCGCGCCACGACTTGCGCGCGAATATGCGCCACGTCGAGCGGTGCATCGGGCGTAATTTTGTTCATGCCCTCGACCAATTCATCAAGCGTGTCACAGACGACAAAATCCTCGCCGTTCTTTTTGAACGCCTCCACAGGGCCAGTCGCGCCTTTGCCAAGCCGTGATTTCAGCACTTCGATCCATTTGCCTGATGTAAAATCGGGGTTCTGTTCCGACCCTGACAGCGCGAATTCCTTTTCGATGATCTTCTGCGTGAGAATAAACCAGCTGTGTTCATGCCCCGTGGACAGGATACGTTTCAGCGTGCCGAGCGTGTCAAATCCGGGCAAATACGGTGCTTCCATCCGATCCCCAAGCGCGTCGAACCACAGGGACGACGGACCTGGTAAAATGCGAATGCCGTGGTTGGGCCAGATTGGATCGAAATTCGCCACCCCTTCACAGTAGTGCCACATGCGATCCTCATTGATCACGCCCCCGCCTGCCGCTTTGGTCAGTCGCTGCATCTGGCCATCCACATAATCTGGCACACCCGCCACCATACGCTTTGGCGCGGGTCCCAGACGATCTGTGGGCCAGAGCTTGCGGACTTCTTCATGATCGCCGCCAATACCGCCCGAGGTGATAATAATGCTCTCGGCGTGTGCGGTGAAATCACCCACGACGACACGGGATGTGGACTGGCCTCGCTCCGCATCGGTGGGTTCCAACACCTCACCCGTTACGGTTTTGGCCTTTAGATCAATGTCCGTCACGCGGTGGCGAAAGCCAAACTCCACTATCCCTTTGGCATGGGCTTCGCGCACCAAACGTTCAAACGGGGCAACAACCCCCGGCCCAGTGCCCCACGTCAGGTGAAAGCGGGGAACCGAATTGCCATGACCATCCGCCTTGCCCCCGCCCCGTTCTGCCCAGCCCACCACAGGGAACCAACGCATGCCAATGCTGTGCAGCCACGGCCGCATTTCGCCAGCGGCAAAGTCGAGATAGGCATTGGCAAAAGCCTTGGGGTTGGCATCTTCGGGGCGATCAAACTGCGCTGATCCATACCAATCTTGCGTGGCCAAATCTTGGCTGTCTTTGATCTTCATCCGCCGCTGTTCGGGCGTGTCAATCATGCACAACCCGCCAAGCGACCAAAACGCCTGCCCGCCAAGGGATTGCTCCCCCTCTTGATCTAGGATCATCACCTTGCGCCCACGCTCTGCTGCTTTGTGCGCCGCAACAAGGCCCGCAAGTCCGCCACCAATAATCAGCACATCTGTTTGATAAGATTGGGTCATGTTCGTCTCCACCATTTAGACAGAAACCTATCGACTGCGGGTTTGAAAAGCCAGCAAGGCCATGTCTGACGACGCAACGAAAAAGGCGCCGCAAATGCGACGCCTTTTCAAACAGTCAGACAAAACGCATTACATTGTGCGTTCGACCATCATTTTCTTAATCTCGGCAATCGCCTTCGCAGGGTTCAACCCTTTCGGGCAGGTCTGCGCGCAGTTCATGATCGTGTGACAGCGATACAGTTTGAACGGATCATGCAGATCATCCAAACGCTCCCCTGTGGCTTCGTCGCGGCTGTCGATGATCCAGCGATACGCATGCAGCAACGCTGCTGGCCCAAGGTATTTGTCGCCATTCCACCAATAAGATGGGCAAGACGCGGAACAAGAGGCGCACATCACACATTCGTAAAGGCCATCCAGCTTCTTGCGATCCTCAATCGACTGACGCCACTCTTTTTGTGGGCGGTTTGTTTTGGTTTCCAACCACGGCATGATGGACGCATGTTGCGCATAGAAATGCGTCAGGTCAGGGATCAAATCTTTGACCACA
>CAYWIR010000045.1:0-11036 GCA_964458375.1 uncultured Neptunicoccus sp. | reverse complement strand
TCCATCAGCTCTTTAAGCTGTTGTTCGATGATAAAGCACTCTGGCGCTTTGATATCTTCAAGGTTAATGCCACCAAAAGATGGCCCCATCAGTTTCACCGCATTGATGAACTCTTCCGCGTCCTCAGTATCCAGTTCCAGATCAATCGAGTTCACATCAGCAAACCGTTTAAACAGAACCGACTTGCCTTCCATCACAGGCTTGGACGCCAATGCACCAAGGTTTCCCAATCCCAAAACAGCAGTACCGTTTGAAATCACAGCAACCATGTTGCCTTTGGATGTGTAATCATACGCCGCTTCTGGGTTTTCCGCGATAGCCTCGCAAGGAACCGCAACACCTGGGGAATAGGCCAGCGACAAATCTCGCTGCGTCGTCATGGCTGTGGTCGGCACAACCTCCAACTTGCCCGGCTTAGGTTCAAGGTGATAGGCCAATGCCTCTTCGTCAGTAATTTTGTTGTTTTTGGTCATCTTTTCGTGCCCGTTATCCCTGTGTCAGCGGCCCCTCTTAGCGTGTTACGCACAATCGCACAACAGTAGCAAACGATTGGCCTTTTCCTTGCGCGACCCCTTCGATATCGTCACGCAAACGTGTGTGGTGGAGAACAACAGTGGCAACGGAATCTGGTGCAGTCACGCCCATGATGGCGCAGTTCCTTGAGATTAAGGCAGAGTATCCAAACGCCCTGCTGTTTTACCGCATGGGCGACTTTTATGAGATGTTCTTTGATGATGCGGTTTTGGCAGCCGAAGCACTTGATATTTCGCTCACAAAACGTGGCAAACATCTTGGACAAGACATTCCCATGTGTGGCGTTCCCCATCACGCCGCCGAAACCTACTTACTTACGCTGATCCGCAAAGGATTTCGCGTTGGCGTGTGTGAACAACTTGAAAGCCCGGCGGACGCGAAAAAGCGAGGCGGTAAATCCGTTGTTAAACGGGGCGTCGTGCGTTTGGTCACGCCTGGGACTTTGACAGAAGACAGCTTGCTTGATGCACGTCAGCACAATTACCTATGCGCCTTTGCCACCGTGCGTGACAAATCTGCGATGGCATGGGTTGATGTGTCTACGGGCGATTTTCATGTGCAGTCCTGCCCGAATGTGGGCTTGTCCCCTCTGCTGGCACGGCTCAACCCGCGCGAAGTTTTGGTGGGCGATAGTCCTGAAATCTGGCTTCGTGAAACAGTGGAGGAATCAGGAGCCTCTGTCACCGAACTGGCCCGCGCCAGTTTTGACAGCACCGCGGCCATTGATCGTTTGACGGACCTGTTTGGCGTCAAATCTCTGGATGCGTTTGGAACGTTTGAACGGCACGAACTGGCTGCAATGGGCGCAATTGTTGATTATCTTCACATCACGCAAAAGGGCAAACTGCCGCTGGTAAAGCCGCCCGTAGCAGAGGCAACAGATACATCCATGCGGATCGACGCTGCCACGCGCCGCAACCTTGAACTGACACGAACCATTAGTGGGGATCGCTCAGGTGCATTGCTGTCCGTCATCGACAAAACGATAACCGGACCAGGGGCCCGTTTGCTCGAAACGCGGCTGAACAATCCGTCTCGGCATTTGCAGACTGTGCAATCCCGCTTGGATTGCGTGTCTTTCTTTGTCGACCATCAGCAGATCAAAAATGACCTACGAACAATTCTGCGCGGTGCGCCAGACATGGATCGCGCCCTAACACGCATTTCTTTGGAGCGCTGCGGGCCCCGTGATATCGCAGCCATTCGCGATGGCCTGATCGCTGCCAATGCAGTGTTGGAAACGTTTAATGATGCTCATGGGCCAGAACTGTTGCAGGGTGCCTTGGACTGCCTGCAAAATCATTCAGACCTTGTGAGTTTCTTGACCCACCGCATGGTCCAAGAACCTCCTTTGCTTGCCCGCGATGGTGGCTTCACAGCAGACGGCTATCGCACCGATCTTGATGAGGCTCGCACCCTGCGCGACGAAGGCCGCAAAGTCGTTTTGTCCATGCAAAAAGACTATGCAGATCAAGCGGGTGTAACCGCGCTAAAGATCAAACATAACAATGTGTTGGGGTACTTTATTGAAACGCCAGCCACCCATGCGGATAAGATGCTGTCAGAACCGCTGTCGGACACATTCATCCACCGCCAAACCACGGCCAATGCAGTCCGTTTCACAACATTGGAATTGTCCGAGCTTGAAACCAAAATCCTAAATGCAGGGGGTCGTGCGCTTGAAATCGAACAAGAGGTGTTCAAAGAACTTTGCGCAGAAGTCTTGTCAAAAGGTGTTGAAATTGGCCAAGCCGCCAAAGCCCTCGCAGAACTTGATCTACAATCGGCCCTCGCCGAATTGTCCCTGACCGAAAACTGGGTTCGCCCCACTGTTTCTTCAGACCGTAGTTTTCAAATCACAGGGGGACGGCACCCCGTTGTGGACGCTGCATTGCGCAAACAAGCAAGCGGCAGTTTCGTTGCGAACGATTGTGACTTGTCAGATGAAACAGATGCAAAACGTTTGTGGCTTCTGACGGGCCCAAACATGGCGGGTAAATCGACATTCCTCCGTCAAAACGCTCTTATTGCGATCCTTGCCCAGATTGGATCTTTCGTGCCTGCCACCGCAGCGCATATCGGGCTTGTGTCGCAACTTTTCTCGCGCGTTGGTGCATCTGACGATTTGGCGCGTGGGCGATCTACGTTCATGGTCGAAATGGTGGAAACCGCCGCCATTCTGAACCAAGCGGACCAGAACGCATTGGTGATCCTTGATGAAATCGGACGCGGCACCGCAACCTATGACGGCCTGTCGATTGCGTGGGCCACACTCGAACATCTGCATGAATCGAACAAGTGCCGTGCACTATTTGCCACGCATTATCATGAGCTTACGCAGCTTTCTTCAAAGCTTGATAACCTTATGAACGCCACAATCGCAGTGCGCGAATGGGAAGGTGAAATCATCTTCCTGCACGAGGTCAAACAAGGCGCAGCCGACCGATCCTATGGCGTGCAGGTTGCCCAACTCGCAGGTTTACCAGCGTCGGTCGTAGAGCGTGCACGCGTTGTGTTAGATGCTTTGGAAAAAGGCGATCGCGAAGGCAGCAACAAGGCAGCTACCTTGTTCGAAGACCTGCCTTTATTTGCTGCAACGCCCGCGCCGATTGCACAAGCGGCGCAATCATCAGAAGTCGAAGACATGCTAAGTAACGTTTTACCAGACGAGCTATCCCCAAAAGATGCGCTCGCTTTGGTCTACCAGCTCAAAGAAAAGCTAGGATCATAGCCCAGGGCCATCCGCGCCAGGCTTCAAATCTTGCGCAATGCACAAACGGTTTCCGTGGGGGTCGGCCACTTCGATTTCTCGGCAATGATAGAAACTGTCTTCAGGCCCGCGCAGAACCTGCACCCCACGCCCAAGAACTTGATCCGTAAAGGCATCAATATCTTCGACATAAACATAGGCCGCCCAGTCATCGCCTGTTCCATCGCGATCAGACGCGGACAAACCGAGCGTCACATCCCCCAACTGAACAATCGCAAAATTGGGTGTGCTATCATCATTTGTCCACTGACCTGCCAAATCAAAACCCAGCTTGTCAGTATAAAACGCAACACCAGCAGCCAGATCACTGGCTGGCAAAATTGGCATTGATCGCACACCCTGTTTCACGATGTTAGCTCCCTCCACCTGCGGAAACACCAACCTGTGCAGGACGCAGCAAACGGTCCCCGATCATATACCCTTCGGCCATAACTTGCAGAATGTGGCCTGCTTTTACATCAGGAAACGGCGCTTCAAACATGGCTTGGTGAATGTTTGGATCGAACTTATCGCCAACTTCTGGCGCCACTGGCACAATCTTATGTTTGGCGAATGCAGCGAGCAATTCACGCTGTGTCAGTTCAATCCCTTCGATCAAACCTTTATTCGCTTCACGCTGCTCTTCCTTTACGGTTTCCAGCGCGCGCTTCATGTTATCGCTGACCGACAACAAATCCCGTGCCAGCTTTTGCCCGCCGTAGGTTTCAGCATCGCGCCGATCCCGCTCGGCCCGTTTGCGCAAGTTTTCCTGCTCCGCCAAGGACCGCATCAAACGATCCTTCAAACCAGCAACTTCGTTTTGCAACGCATCAATCGGATCAACCGCTTCAGGCTCTTCCGTCAGATCAATCTCTTCGACTTCTTCCGCCTCAGGATCGTCCAATGGAAACTCTTCCTCGTCCAAGAAACGATCCAAGCTCACATCCAAATCTTCGTTCTTCTTACCCATAGTCTCTGCCACTTATTTTCTGTTCGACATCATGCGGCTCACCAGCTGCGCGGTATAATCAACAATCGGTACGATCCGACCGTAATTCAACCGCGTTGGCCCAATAACACCAACCGCACCAATGACCTTTCGATCAGCGTTCATATAGGGCGAAACCACAAGACTCGACCCCGAAAGTGAAAAAAGTTTGTTTTCAGAGCCGATAAAAATGCGAACACCATCGCCCTGTTCGGTTAGGTCTAAAAATTGCGCAATATCTTGCTTGCGTTCCAGATCGTCAAACAAGGTTTTGACCCGTTCTAGGTCTGCCTCATTAACCGATTCATCAATCAGGTTGGAACGCCCTCGCACAATCAAACGCTCAGGTCCGCCAACGCCCTCTTCCGCCCACACCGCCACACCCGCTTCGATCAGCTTGGTTGCCAGCGTGTCCAGCTCCTGTCGGCGTCGACCGATTTCGGTTTCCACAACGCTCTTCAGGTCACTAACAGTATGCCCAGCAAGCACCGCGTTTAGAAAATTGGCCGCTTCACGCATTGCCGACGGTGTTTGACCCAACGGTGGCGTAAAAATGCGGTTTTCAACCTGCCCATCGGCCATAACCAAAACAACCAACGCCTTGTCAGCGGACAATGACACAAACTCGATATGTTTGATCGGCGCTTCGGTCTTGGGTGCCAGAACAACGCTCGCGCTTTGCGTCAAACCCGACAGCAACGACCCCGCCCGATCAAGCGCGCCTGTAATATCATCTGAATTACTCTGAATTGACGCATCAATCGTGCGCCGCTCGTCCGTTGAAATATCGCCCACTTCGAGCAAGCCATCGACAAACATCCGCAACCCAATTTGCGTCGGGATACGCCCAGCCGACACATGTGGACTGTCCAAAAGGCCGAGATGTTCCAAGTCCTGCATCACATTACGGATGGTTGCGGCTGAAACCGTTTCCGACATCGTCCGCGTCAATGTGCGGGACCCGACTGGATCGCCTGTGTCCAAATACGATTCCACAAGCAGGCGAAACACTTCGCGGCTGCGCGTGTTCAGCGTATCTATGTTCGTTGATCCATTCTCCGTCACGGCACGATCCAGTCCATTGAGACAGTGATATAGTTAGGAACTCTACACCCTATCGTCAATCTGGGTTTGCGTGGATCACGCGAAACAGATACACCCCCAACCAAACGCAAAAGGATCATACACATGCGCCCATCAGGCAGAACCGTCGACACAATGCGCGACATCAGCATCGAAACCAACGTGACGAAACACGCCGAAGGCTCTTGCCTAATCAAATGTGGTGATACGCATGTGCTGTGCACCGCCAGCCTCGAAGGACGTGTTCCACCTTGGATCAAAGGCTCTGGGTTGGGCTGGGTCACAGCCGAATACGGAATGCTGCCCCGTGCAACAACAACACGGAACCGCCGTGAAGCCGCAGCGGGCAAGCAATCTGGTCGTACACAAGAAATCCAACGCCTGATCGGCCGCTCACTGCGCGCTGGCGTGGACCGCGTTGCACTTGGAGAACGCCAAATCACAATCGATTGCGATGTAATCCAAGCGGATGGCGGCACACGCTGCGCGTCCATCACTGGTGGCTGGGTTGCACTGCGCTTGGCAGTGAACAAACTGCTGAAAGCGGGCGACATCAAAGAAGATCCGTTAACAGATCACGTTGCAGCGGTATCTTGCGGCATCTACGCGGGCCAACCTGTTCTCGATCTCGACTATGCAGAAGACAGCGAAGCAGGCACAGACGCCAACTTTGTGATGACAGGCGCACAAGGCTTGATCGAAATTCAGGGATCCGCCGAAGGGGCAACATTCAGCCGTGATGAATTCAACACGCTTATGGACCTCGCTGAAAAGGGCGTGGCAGAACTTGTCACTGCTCAAAAAGCAGCAACATCCTAAGTCATGCGCAAACTAACCGAACCCAAAATCGTCCTCGCCAGCCACAACAAAGGCAAATTGCGTGAAATCGCAGAGCTGTTGGTCCCTTACGGGATAGAAGTCGTGTCTGCGGGCGATTTGGGTTTGGAAGAACCAGAAGAAACCGAAACGACTTTCGCGGGGAATGCGCGCATCAAAGCGCACTTTGCCGCCAAAGCATCGGGCCTGCCTGCCCTTTCAGATGACAGCGGTATCCAAGTCGATGGTTTGGATGGTGATCCTGGCGTCTACACCGCAGATTGGGCAGAAACACCCAACGGCCGCGACTTTCCAATGGCAATGACCAAGGTTTGGACAAAGCTAGAAGACCGAAACGCACCAGAACCACGCACGGCACGGTTCTGTGCAACCCTGTGCCTCGCATGGCCAGACGGGCACGACGAACTGTTCGAAGGCAAAGTCGAAGGCCGTGTGTCTTGGCCCATGCGCGGCGACCTTGGATTTGGCTTTGATCCTATGTTCATTCCAAACGGCGAAACAGAAACTTTTGGCCAAATGGACCCAGCAAAGAAACACGCCATGTCCCACCGTGCTGATGCGTTCCGAAAACTCAAAGCTATCCTCGATGGATGAAGATTGGAAAAACGCTGGCTTCGGCGTTTATGTCCACTGGCCGTTCTGCGCCGCAAAATGCCCCTACTGCGATTTTAATTCCCACGTTCGTTCCGCCGTGGATCAAACAGCTTGGGCCAATGCTCTCGTGTCCGAGATTGAGCACACAGCCCAACGAACGCCAAACCGCACTGTAGACACTGTTTTCTTCGGTGGCGGCACGCCAAGCCTGATGTCCCCCGACACTGTAGACACTATTATCCAAGCAATCAGAGCCAATTGGACTCTGTCCGACACCGCTGAAATCACCTTAGAAGCCAATCCAACATCTGTTGAGGCCGCACGCTTCAAGGGGTTTGCCGATGCTGGTGTAAATCGGATCTCCATGGGCATCCAAGCGTTGAATGATACGGATCTCAAGGCACTTGGACGCATGCACACAGCATCAGAAGCTATGCAAGCCTTTGAAATTGCAAAGAAAACATTCAAAAATGTTAGCTTTGATCTAATCTACGCCCGACAAAACCAAACATTGGACAATTGGCGCGCAGAACTGACACAAGCCATTGATATGGCTGTCGATCATCTGTCTCTGTATCAACTGACCATCGAACAAGGCACGCGCTTTGGTGATCTTTATGCGCGCAACCGTTTGCGCGGGTTGCCCAGCGATGATGTCTCCGCAGATATGTACGACATCACGCAAGACGTATGTTCCGCCAAGGGTCTAAACGCCTACGAAATTTCAAATCACGCTCGACCGGGTGCAGAATGCCAGCACAACAAGATTTATTGGCAATACGGTGATTATGCAGGAATTGGCCCTGGTGCCCATGGCCGCCTAACACTGAACGGCCAAAGGGTCGCGACAGATACACCGTTAAATCCTGAAGATTGGCTAAAAACCGTTCAAAAACACGGCACAGCCACACGCGATGCTGAGGTAATTTCCAAAACGGATCAAGCTGCAGAATACCTTATGATGTCTTTACGGTTGGCTGAAGGCAGTGAATTAGAGCGTATAGAAGCTCTGTCACCCGGTCGTATTTCACCCGCGGCCCTGACCAACCTAATAAATGACGGATATTTGAAGCGCACAAATCGCCACATCAAAACCACATCCCGTGGTAAGATCGTATTAAACGCCATTCTAGGCGAACTTTTAAACGGAGATGTTGAATAATGCGCCCAGTTTGGTTCATCGGTGGCGTATTAAGCCTCATACTTGGAATCATCGGCATCCCCGTTCCAGGTTTGCCCACCGTCCCTTTTCTGCTGCTTGCTGCGTTCTGCTTCGCCAGATCATCCGATCGCGTCCATAGCTGGCTGGTCAATCACCCAAAACTTGGCCCACCCATTAACGATTGGCAACGCAGCGGTGCAATCAGACGGCCCGCAAAGATCGCCGCATCAGTTACGATTGCGGCAAGCCTACTTATTTCCATATTTTTGGGAATTCCAATCAAAGGCCTGATCGCTCAGGCCCTTGTGTTGTGTTGCGTATCTGCTTTTATTTGGACCCGGCCGAACGCGTAGCAGACAACATTTGGCATAGGTTATCTAGATCATCTAATGTCTTGTAACTTATTGAAAGTGTGCCAGATTCCGATCCAGACTTATGTGCAATATTCACCTTCATACCAAGGTTTGCTGACAAATCAGTTTCCAAAGAAACCGTATCACTGTCTTTCTGCACTTTCGGAGACGGCGACTTGGCAGGCGCATCACCCTTTTTGACCAAGGCTTCTGTCTGACGGACAGACAACCCTTTTTCCACAACCTGCTTTGCAAGCGTCAAAGCATTTTCAGCAGGAACCAAAGCACGCGCATGACCTGCGGTCAGCCGTCCATCCACCAGCATATCCTGCACAGCATTTGGCAAATTCAGCAAACGCATAGAGTTCGCTAAATAACTTCTGCTTTTGCCCAAGGCCTCTGAAAGTTTTTCCTGCGTATGCCCAAACTTCTCCATCAACTGATGATAACCATTCGCCTCATCCACAGGGTTCAGGTCAGCCCGTTGAATGTTCTCAATAATCCCGATTTCCAGAACTTCTAGATCATTAAGATCCCGCAGCACCACAGGAACAACGTCAAGACGTGCAGTCTGTGCCGCGCGCCAGCGCCGTTCCCCCGCAACAATCTGAAATTCACCTTGATTGTTTGGGTCAGGCCGCACGATCAAAGGCTGAATAATACCCTTTGTCAGGATAGATTTCGCCAAATCCCGCAGCTCTTTGTGATCAAATGTGCGGCGCGGCTGATCTGGGTTCGCATGAACCTGCGTAATTGGCACCAAACGCTCACTGCTTTTGGGCTGCGCTGGGGCTTCGCTAGAAACTTCTGGCTCATTGATATCTGCCATCAATGCAGACAAACCACGACCCAATCCCCGTTTATCGCCTTTTTTCTTAGCCATTAATCAATCTCCCTACCCTTACCCTGATTTTACTGCTTTGCGGTTTTCCCGACGCAGAAACTCCGCCGCCAGTTTTTGATATGCAATGCTGCCACGGCTTTTGTGATCATACAAAATCGCAGGCATCCCAAAAGATGGCGCTTCTGAAAGGCGAACATTGCGCGGCACAATCGTAGAATACACTAAATCGCCCAAATTTTCCCGAACATCCTGCTCCACTTGCTGTGACAGGTTATTGCGTTGATCAAACATGGTCAGCACAATGCCCTCTATCCGCAAAATTGGATTAAGGCTTTGCCGCACTTCGCGAATGGTCAACATAAGCTGAGAAAGCCCTTCAAGAGCAAAGAACTCTGCTTGCAATGGGACAATAACCGATTGGCTCGCCGCCAGAGCATTCAACGTCAAAAGGTTCAATGACGGCGGGCAATCTATCAGAACATAATCAAATTCATCTTCATAGCTCTGCAAATCTTCAAGCGCTTTGCGCAAACGAAGCACACGGCGCTGATCATCCACCAGCTCTACGTCAGCAGAGCTTAAATCAACAGAAGACGGGCTAAGGAAGAGGTTTGGAACAGAGGTTTTCAGCACTGCGTCTTTCAGATCAGTCTGATCGACCAACACATCATACATTGTCACAGACCGTTTTGACGCATCAACACCCAAACCGGTCGACGCATTCCCCTGCGGATCAAGATCCATCAGCAAAACACGCTTCCCAACCGCGGCAAGCGCCGTTCCCAAATTGATGGCAGTGGTCGTTTTCCCGACACCACCTTTTTGATTTGCGACCGACAGCACCTTGGCTGGCGTCAAATCACCACTTTCATTCGACACGGGCAATATCCCTGATCCGTAAAACTGTTCCATTTGCGTCGGTTTCGCTGGCGAATGTTTCCGCTTCGTATACCCAAGACCGACTCGCCTCTTGCAATTCACTGTCGCAATTTTGGCCCTTTAGATAAAGATAAATCGCATCAGGTTTCGCAAATTTCTCTGTGTATTCAAATAACTTCGCAACTGATGCCAATGCGCGCGCGGAAATCACATCCGCCTCAACCGCAGTAAAATCTTCAATTCTTTGGGTATGGACGGTGATTGGCGTACTTGTTTCACGTGAAACATTGCGCAGGAACGCAGATTTTCGCGCATCGCTTTCCACGAAATGAAAATCACCGTCGGGATGGTCCGCTTGCGCAGCGATTGCCAGAACCAGCCCCGGAAAACCAGCACCAGAGCCAATATCCACCCAAGTCTGAAAACCTTGGCGCAATTTCCATACTTGCAAGCTGTCAGCAAAATGACGCACAGGAGCTGTGGAAAGCGTAGTTTTACTTACCAAATTGATCGAGCGGTTCCATTTTAGCAAAAGCTGGTGATAAATCTCTAACTTTTCATATGTTTCACGTGAAACATTAAAGTGTTTCGCCACCTGCGCGAGGTCTGCATCAATATCAATCATGCGGACTTCGTAGCGCTAAACAGTTTGATTCGACCCAGCAAAAGCGTCAAAGCCGCTGGCGTCATCCCATCAATCCGCGAGGCCTGCCCTAGAGTTTCTGGCTTCGTCGCGATCAACTTCTTTTGCAGCTCATTCGAAAGCCCTGGCAAATCCGCAAATTCAAAACCGTTTGGAAACTTCAAATTCTCATCTTTTTGAAGCGCGAGCACATCTGCTTTCTGACGTTCGATGTAACTAGCATACATCGCATCATTTTGAACCTGCTGGGCAATTTCTGGAGAAATTGAACTTAGATCAGGCCACAAGCCATGCAAAGTCTTCACCGTGACATCTTTATAGGACAGCAAATCCATCCCAGTCCGCCGAACGCCATCTTGATTGATCTTAA
>CAYWIR010000044.1:0-11081 GCA_964458375.1 uncultured Neptunicoccus sp. | reverse complement strand
TACGGGAACAAACGAATCCCCAGCCTTCTGCGCCAGCTTCTCAGCTTCGCCAAAAACCTTTGCCGTCTGCCCATCCATGTAAATCTGCCCAGCATCGCCTGACACTTTTGGCATCTTCGCCAAATTCGCATCAACATCCTGCAACACCTGCGCAGGATCGCCGCTAGCGGCTTTCATCAAATTCGCCGCCAAACCTTCGCCATCATCCAGCAAGGCTTTCAGCAAGTGTTGAGGTGTAAAACGTTGGTGATCTTCTCGCATTGCGATCGTCTGGGCAGATTGAATCATGCCACGAGACCGCTCAGTGAATTTTTCCAAATTCATGGTCTTCTCCTTCTATAAGCGCTCGCTGATAAAAAAGACGCCCTTCATAGGCACGTCGGGATGCAAGCCTCACCTCTAAAATAGGAAGCAATCCGCACCGCGACAAGGGGCACAGGCCCCCATGTCTTCAATGTTCTTCAAATACCTAAAATCTAGCCTTCGTTTCGCCCATCACGGCTAAAGGCATAAACCATACAGCCAAACAGCAACGCCACACCAAAGAAGCCAAACAACACTTGATACGCCGCCACAGGGGCCAATTCAGTGGACGCCCCAGTATAGACACTCCCTGACAGGGATTGGAAAATCCCAACCCCACCAATCCCAAACAGATTCAACAGGGTCACGCCGCGCCCCATCAAATGCTCTGGGAAAAACGTCTTCGCATGGGCAATGATCACAACAAACGTGGCCCCGCACACACCGACTGCGGCCAATAAGATTGCGGACACAACAACCGAATTGCCTGCAAACAGGATCAGCAAACCCACACTGATCACGCCTGCAAGGTTCCCCCCCATCACAATGGCTTTGCGGCTTGGGATAATTCGATCCAACGGCCCAAAAATGAAATTCCCCGCCGCCATTGCGACACTCATCACCAATGTCACCCCGCCGATGGTGGCGGCAGATGCACCGAACACTTCTTTCAAATACGGACCAGCCCACAACCCCCGCAGCCCCGCCGCTGGCACATAATTTACCATCATCAGGATCAAAATTGGCCAAATCACAGGCATCTTCAACAAATCAAGCACGGACCCTGAACCGCTCCCTTCCGCCTTTTCAGGGTCCCGCACCCAGAAAAACGCCGCCACCGCGATCACCAGCGTAACAAGCGCCAGCGCCCACATGGTTCCCCGCCAGCCAAAGGCTTCAACGGCCATGGTCATAGGCAGCGAACTGCCGATATTGCCAAGGTTCCCAATCCCCAACGTCACACCCGCCAGCGTTGCAAACACCGCTGGCGCATAGGCACGGGCAAAGATGTAATAACTGGCCATCAAAACAGGGGCGCACCCAAACCCGATCAACCCCATCGCAACTGAAATATGCCAAGGTGCGCTCGCCATCGCGAAAACCGCGGCACCCCCCGCGCCCCCAATCGCAAACATCACGCTTGATGTCAGACGTGGCCCAATCCGATCCAGCAATTCCCCAATCGGAACCTGCATCAAGGCAAACACCAAAAACCAAACCCCACTCGCCATTGCCAAATCCGCAGGGGTCGCTCCAATGCTTGCGTTCAACTCAGGCGTCATCACGGCCAAAAAAGCACGGTAAAACTGGCTCAGCACATAGGCGAGCACCAAGGAAACAATACCAGCATTCATGAACAGCGGCCTTTATTCGTGTATCGGCTCCACGGATCGCACATACATGGCGGAAATCAAACCCAGAATGCTCACCACCATTAAGATTGCCATCAAAACAAACGCCCCCGTCGCCTCGGTCAGCACCGCACCCGTCAAAAACGTCAGCACCGATCCTGCCGCAACAACCGCTGCACCGGACAGGCCAGATGCACTCCCCGCCAGATCAGGCCGCACCGACATGGCACCCGAATTGCTCGCAGGCAGGGTCAGCCCATTGCCAACACCTATGAAAACAACAGACCCGAACAAAACAACGGGATGTAACATCCCGACACTCATCAAAAACAACCCCGCTGCCACGCCTACAACCGTGATCGCCCGTCCAGCCACCATCATCGTGCCAAGCGAAAACCGCAGCGCGTATCGCCCCGTGAAAAAGTTCCCGACTACAAATCCCCCCGTGATTGCACCCATGCCAATCCCCACCTGTGTTGGCGTCAGGCCAAAGGTCACTTCGCCCACCAACGGGGCCCCTGCCAGAAACACGTAAAACGCCCCAACAGAACAGGACTGACACGCCACATGCCCCCAAAACAGGCCAGAGCCAAACAACTCGGGATAGGTTTTGAATTGCGCCATAAAGGTTTCTGATTTGCGCATATTTGTTTCGCCCAGATCGACCCACGCCATCGCAAACACCACAACACCCAGAACCGCGAACACCAAAAACGTCACACGCCAACCAAAGGCTTGGTCGATCATCCCGCCAAACACAGGCCCCAGCATCGGCGCAAGTGCCATCACCATGGCAACATATCCCATCATACGCGCCGCCTCTTGGGGCGGTGCCATATCCCGAATAACCGCACGGCTTAACGCCATCCCCGCAATCACCGCGCTTTGCAGCATTCGGCACACCAAAAAGACGCCAATATTTGGCGCGACCCAACACCCCACAGAGGCCAGCGCAAAAATCGCCATACCCGCCAACAAAATCGGTCGACGCCCCCAGCGATCAGACAAAGGCCCCATGACGATCTGCAATACCGCAGAAATCGCCAAATACCCCGCAATCGACAGGTTCACGACCCAGTATTCTGCGTCAAACTCACGGGCAATATTGGACAGGGACGGCAAAAACATATTCAGCGAAAGCACTGATATGGCCGTCAAAAAAACAAGCGTTATGAAACGCGGCGGTGTCGTGGCTGAAGAAAACAACAATATAATTCCATCAACTATGGATTGAAACTAGCACGCCTAACTAAAGGGCGCAAACGTCTTTCATCACCCATACTCCTGCGCCCTAGACGTCAAATTCGCCATCTCCTCACAGCACATCTTCCCCTAAAACCAGTCCTTCCCTTGACTTTGCCCCACCACAAACGCAAACCCCTGCCAACCCAGATAGGAGCCCCCCATGACCGCAGATGACCGCCTCATCGTCGCCCTCGACGTCCCCAACATCCTCGACGGCATGGAAATCGCCGACCGACTGGGCGACAGCGTTTCCTTCTACAAAATCGGTTTGGGCATGCTCACGGGCGGCGGTCTCGCGCTCGCCAATGAACTAAAGGAAAAGGGCAAACGCATTTTCCTCGACATGAAATTCTTCGACATCGGGGCCACTGTGGAACGGGCCGTTGCAGGTATCGCGCAATACGACCTCGATTTCCTAACCGTGCACGGCGACCCCCATGTGGTTCGCGCCGCCGTCGCAGGGCGCGGCAACACCGACCTTAAAATTCTCGCCGTCACGATCCTCACATCACTGGATCGCGGCGACCTTGACGATTGCCTCATCCAATCAGGCGACATTCAAACGCTGGTGATTGATCGCGCTCGGCGCGCGCTGCTGGCTGGGGCCGATGGCGTCATCGCCTCCCCACAAGAGGCCGCATTGATCCGCGCCCTGCCCGAAGCCGCAGGAAAACTGATTGTAACCCCAGGTGTTCGCCCCGCGGGTGCAGCCCTCGGCGATCAAAAACGCATCGCCACCCCCGCCAGCGCAATCAGCGACGGGGCCGATCATATCGTGGTGGGCCGCCCGATCATCCAAGCGGATGACCCTGCAAAAGTCACCCGCGATATCATCGCAGAACTCGCCGCTGTTTGATCAAAACCAAACAGGTCCCGTGACCTGTCATCTGCATCCAATACCGATACAAACTGACTGGCGTTGGCAGCAGGCTTTTGCGATAAAGCCTGCATGACACTGTCTGCCTTCTGCCGCGATTGCCTCACTGTTTGCGCGCCCAAACCGCGCTGCGAACACTGTGCCTCGCCGCGCGTGCTGCAACACGCAGAGCTGTTCGACCTGTCTATTGCGCATATGGATTGCGATGCCTTCTATGCCTCCGTTGAAAAGCGCGACAATCCAGAAATCCGCGACAAACCCGTTATCATCGGGGGCGGCAAACGGGGCGTTGTCTCAACCGCCTGTTACATCGCCCGCATCAACGGCGTTCATTCTGCAATGCCCATGTTTAAGGCGCTCAAACTCTGCCCAGACGCAGTTGTCGTCCCGCCCCGCATGAACACCTATGTAGAGGTTTCAAAACAGATCAAAGCCTTGATGTCCGACCTAACCCCCATCATCGAACCGCTCTCCTTGGACGAAGCCTTCATCGACCTAACAGGCACCGAAAAACTCCACGGCGCACCCCCTGCGGTCATGCTGGCACGGCTTGTGAAACGCATGGAAGACGAAATCGGAATTTCTGGCTCCATCGGCCTGTCCCACAACAAATTCCTCGCCAAACTTGCCTCTGACCTTGATAAACCACGGGGCTTTTCGGTGATCGGTCAGGCCGAAACACTCGATCTGCTCGCACCGCTGCCGATCAAAAAAATCTGGGGCGCTGGCCCCGTATTGCAACGCAAACTGCAAGGGGACGGCATCCAAAACTTTGCCGACCTGCGCCGCCGCGAACGCAAAGCACTCGGCGAACGCTACGGCTCCATGGGGGATCGCCTCTGGCACCTTGCCCGTGGCCTCGATCACCGCACAATTTCAGGCCGCGATCCTGTCAAAAGCATTTCCAAAGAAACCACTTTCTTTGAAGACACCTCCGATGCTGACCTCCTTGATGGTCACCTCTGGCGATTGGCTGAACAAGTGTCCGACCGCTGCAAAGCCAAAGAATACGCAGGCAAAACCGTAAACCTCAAAGTCAAAAAGTCAGACTTCAAATCCCTGACACGGTCCATCACCCTCAACGAACCAACGCAAATGGCGGACCGCATCTACTCCAACGCCCGCCAAATGCTCGACGGCGTCATGGACCGCGCCCCGTTCCGCCTAATCGGTGTCGGCATCAGCCACCTGACCCGCCCAGAAGAGGCCGACCACTACATGGATTTGCTAGAACAAGACGCTGCCAAGCGGGCCAAAGCCGAACGCGCCACAGATGCAATCCGCGAACGCTTTGGCAAAGACGCGATTCTGAAAGGGCGTTCCCTACGCTAAACGAAAGAGCACATGACAAATCTCATCGATTTCCTGCACACGGCAAACGCTCAGAATATTCCAGACCATGCATTGGCAACAGGTCGAAAATGGCTTCTCGATCTGATCGGCGTTGCGGCAGGGGGCAGCCAAACGCAGCTTTCTCAAATCATCCGCAAACATGCCGTGTCACACTTCGCCGCTGGTTCAAAATCTGCGACGATGCTGTTTGACGGCCGTGTTGCCAGCCCCGCAGGCGCCACACTCGCAGGGGGCATGACAATTGACGCCCTAGACGCGCATGATGGTCACAAACTCACGAAGGGCCACGCAGGGTGTGGCTTACTCCCTGCACTCTTCGCGTATGCCCAAGCTGAAAACATGTTGGATGACCAAGAGTTCTTGGCGTCGCTCGTCATCGGTTACGAAATCGGCACACGCGCAGGGATCGCGCTGCACCAAACAGCACCTGACTATCACACATCTGGCGCATGGATTGCGCTTGCAACAGCGGCCCTTGGTGCGCGAACGCTCAACCTCAACACCGAACAAACCCGCCACGCGATCGGAATTGCCGAATACCACGGACCGCGCAGCCAGATGATGCGCACCATTGACCATCCCACGATGGTAAAAGACGGCTCGGGCTGGGGCGCAATGGCAGGGGTCTCCGCCGCTTATCTTGCCTTTGATGGTTTCACAGGCGCGCCAGCCATCACCGTTGAAGCAGATGATGTCACCGACCTCTGGTCAGACTTGGGCCAAAATTGGCGCATTGACGAACAGTACTACAAACACTTCCCCGTGTGCCGTTGGGCCCAGCCTGCCGTTCAAGCCGTACTGAACCTGCGCTCCCAAAACGACTTAACGTCGACAGACGTAGCACACATCGAAATCACCACTTTCCACGAATCCTTGCGCCTTGCTGCACGGGATCCAAAGACCACCGAAGAAGCCCAATATTCCACCGCCTATCCGACCGCAGTTGCAATGGTACGCGGCCAAATCGCACCCGCTGATGTGATGGAAACCGCATTCAATGACACCGAAATCAAACGGCTTGCCTCTGGTATGACGATCTCCGAAAGCGATGCCTACAACGCGGCTTTCCCAGCCAACCGCATTTCCAACGTTACGCTAACCCTTACCGACGGAACCAAACTCAACTCTGGCCCGACAGAAGCAAACGGCGACCCAGAAGACCCAGTCACAGACACCCATCTGCGCGAGAAGTTTCACGCCTACGCGACTCCCGTGCTTGGGCCAGCCCGCGCGCGCGATATCGAGACCGCTGTCGATCAGATTGGCTCAGGAACTGGGCTAGACCCACTGATGAAATTGATCCTCGCGCCTGTCTAAGGGTTCGACGCAACACCCGTTAATTAATTTTTGCAAGAAACACACTACCCATACCTAGGGACCCCTGTTTCTGGGTAGTTTGCTTTTTTATTTTTCGTCGTTAACGAATTTTCCTTAACGCCGCGGGCGCAGCCCTTACTTCTCGGTAAACTTCAGCTCAATTCGACGGTTCAACGCCAACGCCTCAACACTGCTGCCCTCCACAATTGGTTGGAATTCCCCAAACCCATTGGCGGCCAGTCGATTGGCAGGAACACCCAGATCAGAGATCAGATATTTCACCACAGACAGCGCCCGCGCTTGGGACAATTCCCAGTTATCAGCATAGGGTCCATTGCCCGACAAAGGCACCCGATCCGTGTGGCCATCCACACGTAAAACCCAATCAATTTCCGCAGGGATTTGATCCGCCACATCAAGGATAATACCAGCCACTTTCGCGATCTCTTCCTGTCCTCGTTGGCCCAATGTCGCTGACCCTGCCCCAAACAGAATTTCACTAGAGAAAACAAAGCGGTCGCCAACAATTCGGACACCTTCTTTGCTGCCCAAAACATCCCGCAACCGACCGAAGAACTCCGATCTAAACTTCTTCAAATCCTTGGCTTCTGCTTCCAGCCGCTCGCGTTCTGCCGCTTCGAGTTCTGCAGTGCGTTCATTAGCATTCGCCAGCTTCCGCTGCTCAGCAACCACCCGCGCCAACGCCGTGTTCAGGTTTGCACCCAACACCTCGATTTGCACCTTGCTTTGCTTGTCCGCTTCATTTGCAAAATCAAGCAACCCTTGCAGTGTATCAAGCTGTTTGCGCAGCTCCGCCGTTTGCAAATTCAACGCCGCCACCTTGCGCTGCGCTTCCAATGAAATCTCGGCCTCTTGTGCCAATTCCTGTCGCGCCACAGCCAGCAAAGCCGCTTGCCGCTCCGCCTCACTCAACCCCTCCGCCACCTTCACATCCGCCGCCGAAACCTCTGCCCGCGCCGCTGCCAAAAGCGTCAATGTATCCTCGG
The DNA here is from genome assembly GCA_964458375.1 of uncultured Neptunicoccus sp. Lineage (GTDB taxonomy): Bacteria > Pseudomonadota > Alphaproteobacteria > Rhodobacterales > Rhodobacteraceae > Amylibacter. Next base: position 3,627 of record CAYWIR010000044.1, on the reverse strand, counting down.
CTTCTTGACGCTGGGCCTCCAGCGCAAGGGTCATGGCCGTCAGCTCATCTTGCGCTCCTTTCAGACGTTCCCGTAGGGCTTCTGCGGCGGCAGCATCCGCCAGTTTCGCTTTTTCAGCAGCACTCAATTCACCCTGCGCATCTGCCAAACGCGCGCGCAGGGCTTCTGCGGCAGCGGCCTCTGCCAGCTTCGCCTTTTCCGCTGCGCTCAATTCACCTTGCGTATCTGCCAAACGCGCACGCAAGGCTTCTGCGGCTGCGGTCTCTTCCAGTTTCGCCTTCTCGGTTTCATCAAGCGTTTCCAATGTCGCACGCAATTCCTTCTGCGTGTTGGCCAGTTCAGACCCAGACGTCCCCATAGCAGATAGAGCCGCGCTCAATGATCCACGCGATCCCTCCAGATCGGTCTCCGCTTGCGCCAACAACGCCAGCGCATCTGTCAAAGACCCTTCTTTTTGCGCCACATCTGCCTGTAAATCTGCAACCAAAGCATCTAACGCCTCGCGCCGCGCCGCAGCCAATCGCGCGGCTTCTACGCCTTCGTCGATTTCGTCCCGCGCTTGCGCCAGCGCCAGTTGCAGCGCTTCTTTCTCTGAAATCACAGCCAAGTTGGCCGCTTCCAAAGCGTCCTTATCTGCCAATAAAACTTGGTTCCGCGCCGTTAAATCCGCTTCCCGTTCCGCCGCGTCTTCGGCTTCCCCTGTCAAAACTGCAACACGGGATTGGCTCGTTTCAAGATTGCCCGTCAAATCGCGGTTCTGCGCCAACAAAGACGCCACCTGCTCTTCAAATCCAGCAATCTGAGCCGCCTGATCCTCGGATTGCGCACTCAGGGATGCGATCAACGCAGCCTGCTGTTCACCCACCGTTCGCGCGGTTTCCAAATCTGTCGACAACGCCGCCACATTGCCCTCTAGGTCCGCCGATTTGCGCTGCTCCAACCCCAAAGCGTCTGCCAGACCTGACAGTTCATTCGTCAACGAATCCAGTTCGGCATCTTGTCCTGTAATGGTTTCCTGCAGCACAAACTGCACGACCATAAAAATGGTCAGCACAAACATCAGCACCAGCAAAAGGGCCGTCATGGCATCCACAAAGCCAGGCCAAATATTCGCAGAAAAACGGTTTGCCGAACGGCGGTTTAGGGCCATGATTTACCCCTTATCACCAGTATCTTGGGCCACCCCAATCGCCTTACGCAACGTGGACGTAAGCCCCAGAAGGTCACTGCGCAAATCACTTACCGCGTCTTGGCGACCCGCTGTCATTTCTTCCAAAATGCGCAGCAATTGCGTGTCGATGTTTCGCAGTCGCATCTTGGCTTCTGCATCCCAAACCTCATCTGGTTCACCCTTTTGCAGGGCTTCGACCATCTGGTTTTGACCATAGGCAATTTGCTCTGCCAAACGCTCGCCACTGCCTTGTGATTGGCTCGACACATCCGCCAAACGCTCCACCACTTGCGCCAATCGCTCCACACGATCATCGGTTTCGGTGCGTCTCTCTTGGCTTTGGCGCAGCAAATCATGCAGGTTTTCAATCTGATAGGTCGTATGTTCCAACATATCCGCAATGGCAAAATTCTCGACATTGCCCATGTCGCCCTCGCCCGTGGCGACCCCGATGCGCGTAATTGACGACAGCCATTCTTCCAATTCGCGGTAGAACCGGTTTTGCCCCCGCCCCGCCAAAAGGTCCAACAAACCAACGACCAGGGACCCCGCCAAGCCCAGCAAGGACGACCCAAACGCCGTTCCCATCCCGCCAAGCTGGCGTTCAAGACCCGTCATCAGATTGTCAAAGACGTCAATCGTACTGCCGTCCTCTTGCGGGGCAAGGGATCGAATGGTGTCCACAACCGCAGGAACCGTGGTGGCCAATCCGTAAAACGTACCCAAAAGACCCAGAAAAATCAGCAGGTTAATCACGTATCGCGTGATTTCCCGTCCTTCATCCAACCGCGTTGCCACACTGTCTTGGATGCTCTGTGTGCTGGTCGATGTCAGCGACGTCCGCGCACCGCGTTTGCGCAACAAATGTGCCAAAGGGGCCAGCAGGCCGGGTGGGCCGACAAACTCATGCCCTGGACGATCAAGCGCAAAGCCTTCGATCCAACTGACCGAACTCACCAGCGTAAAAACTTGCCAAAAACAGGCGATGATCCCGAACACAAACACCAGCATGATGAACCCGTTCAGGTACACATTCGCCATGAAAATCGGCAACAGCGACTGATACGACAAGAAAGCGCCTATCGCCACAACAACGACAAACATCAACATCATAAGGATTTGCCGCACAGGTTGGGTAAAGTGCGGATCGGTTTTGCTGTCTGCCTCTAACATCGTTCTTTGCCTAATGCCTGCTCGCCCACACCCTACCGCGTCCCTATGCCTATGCCAAACCCTAAGTGTAGTTCGAAAAAACGGCGGAACAGGGGGGAAATCCAACTAAACCATTGTAAAACGCACCGAAAATCCCCAAATAATGCTGTAACAACATATTTGGAGGAAACACTTTGGAACAACTTCTTGGGTTTGAATCTGTCGGCATCACGGCTATCGCGGTCTTGGTATTTGCCGTCATCTTAATCTTTATGATGGTTCGCTCCGTCCCTCAGGGCGAAGAATGGACTGTTGAACGCTTTGGCCGTTACACGCGCACCCTTACACCGGGTCTGCGTTTTTTGATCCCGATTATGGATAAAATCGGGGCCAAGATTAATATGATGGAAACCGTCCTCGACATCCCCAGCCAAGAGGTCATCACCCGCGACAACGCTATGGTCGTGACCGACGCTGTGACCTTTTATCAGGTCGTGGATGCAGCCGCTGCCGCCTACGAGGTCCGCGATCTCTACCGTGCTTTGGCAAACCTGACACAAACCAACATTCGTTCGGTTGTCGGCTCCATGGACCTTGATGAAAGCCTGTCCAACCGTGAAGTGATCAACGCGAAACTTCTGTCTGTGATCGACGAAGCAGCGACCCCTTGGGGCATCAAGGTAACACGGGTAGAGATCAAAGACCTTGCACCGCCACCAGATATCTCAGAGGCCATGGCCCGCCAGATGAAAGCGGAACGGGACAAGCGTGCAGAAATTCTGCAAGCCGAAGGCGAAAAACAATCTGCAATCCTCAAGGCTGAAGGTCTGCGCGAAGCACAAATTCGCGAAGCAGAAGGCCGCAAAGAGGCCGCGTTCCTCGACTCCGAAGCCCGCGAACGTGAGGCCGAGGCGGAAGCCGAAGCAACGCGCATGGTTTCCGAAGCAATCGCAGCAGGTGACTTGCAGGCCGTGAACTACTTTGTGGCGCAAAAATACACCGAAGCCCTGCGCGATGTGGCCTCCAGCCCATCCGCGAAAACGGTGATGATCCCGCTAGAGGCATCATCCTTGATCGGCTCCATCGGTGGCATCGCAGACATTGCCAAAGCCGTCACTGGCGACAAATCGTAAGGAAGACATATGCCTTTTTTAGACATACTCGAAGGACTGTCCCCATGGTGGTGGGTCGCCGCAGCTTTTGCCCTCGGCGCGCTCGAAATGCTGACAGGTACGGCCGTTTTGATCTGGGTGGCCCTTGCCACGCTGGTCATGGCCGCCCTCACAGCGATTTTCCCAACCATG
>CAYWIR010000043.1:0-11127 GCA_964458375.1 uncultured Neptunicoccus sp. | reverse complement strand
AGGCATAAACTCGGCCCGTTTCTGCAAGCTTTGCACCCCCTTTAGAAGGTTGAACAGCCGGTGAAAATACAGGACTACATCCAAACAGTGTCACGGCGACAAATGTCGTCAAAAGATAACTGCGGAACCGCGTGGCCCATGAGATTGTGTTGGTAGACATTCTTCGCTCCTAGTGGCATCGTTATTTGGATTTAGTCGCTCGAGCTCACATATCGGTTCAAATAAAAAAAATGAACCGATATGTGAGCTCATGCGAACAAGCTTTGTAAAGTAGAACTACAGTACGATACCACGCAAAGTCTTCATTGTGAGGGAAATATCAGATGTCGCTAGACGAAAAGATACGAGCCTATACGCAGTTACGCCTTTCTGAGGACGACTGTGCAGCGTTCGAAAAACAAATGGCAAAAGACCCTGCATTGCGCGCCGAAGTTGCGGCAATTACCGCTATGAATAATGTGTTTTCGCATGAAGATGATGCGAGCCCCAAGAACGGTTGGGCGCGTCTTTCAAAACGGATAGATGCGGAAACCCAAGGCGCCGCAAACGACAATCGACCGATCCGGATTTCACTGCTGCAAGCAGCTTGCATTGCAGCAATAGCTGTCATTGGTTGGCAAGTTGTCGGCGTGCCTCTTCTGACAAAGCAACAAGCGACTTATGTCACAGTGTCGGCAGAAAGTTCGGAAGCATCGGTGCAAGTGGTGTTCAACGCGACAGCCTCTTTATCAGAAGTGACTGAGACCTTGGATGACTTACAGGGCCAAATTGTTGACGGACCAAGCGCGCTTGGTGTGTATATCGTGGAATTTTCAGACGTTGATGCACGGGACACCGCATTCCTTGCGTTAAGCAAGCGCGAAGATATCGCCTTGGAAGTCCTGAAAAACTAACGCATCAACGCTTGCCTAGGCACCGCAACAACAACGTTTTAGCATGATGCACCCGGCTTTTTATGGTCCCTTCTGGGATTCCCTCTATCTCGCTGATTTCGGCATAAGAGAGATCATCAAAATAGGCGAGACGAATGACGCTAAGGTGGATCGGCTTCAATTTCCCAAGACAACTTTTCACCCGTGCGGCATCCCGTGAAGAAATCAAAATGGCCTCGGGGTCTGGTGCTTCATCGGTGATTTCGGGCACGTCGTCCACAAAACTGAGTTTTGCATTTTTACGCATTCGGTCGACCAACTTGTTGCGCCCAATGGTGAACAACCACGTCTTAACGCTCGCCTTTCCAGAGTAGCGCCCTGCGGTACGCCACAAATCAAGCATCGCATCCTGAACCGCGTCATCTGCTTCCTGCGCGTCAGCACCACGGCTCCGCAAAAAGGCATACAATGGTCGCTCATACCGCTCAAAAAGAACGCCCATCGCAACCTTATCTCCCTGAGAAATACGTTTCAGAATTTCTTGATCATCGCGCATTTTGGTGGATTATTTCCTGTGATAGTGCGGGCGGGCTTCCCAGCAAGCAATATGTGACACGGCACTTAATGTGGCGCAAGTAAAACGCTGTAAGTGATGAAGAACAAGGGGGTGTCCGCACTGGCAATCTATTTGAACACTGAAAAAGTAACAGTGGAATAACGAGTGCAGCGACAAGCTTTTTTCAAGTCAGCCGTTTTGCCCCGTAACGCGGCAGCTTTTTGGATACAATCCAAAAACAAAAGCGAACCCAAACATTGGATTCGCCCTAAGATTTAAACACGCAGCAGTTGGTTACTCAAACTTTGCCATCGCCATGCGAATGGAGTTTTGCAAAGACGGGTCTGACCCCGCATCCACACCTGTTGCGTCCGCTTTCCTAAGTTGTCGTGAAACAAACTTGGGCGACTCCGTCAGCTCTACTTTGTGCTGGGCACGCGGCGTATAATTGTCGGCTAAAACATAGCGACGCTTGGGAGAAGCCGAGGTTATTCGGGGTTTCTGGTCCATAGAACTCATACACTCTTTAATCTGAGGTGATTGCAAAGGACACGCAGTCACCCATTACTCATACACGCACCAACTTGGTGCAACTTCAACTCTTACCCATCTTGTCCAAACCTTACCAAGATTGATCTGATTGGTGAACACAGCTTTTCAAGATTCCCGCCAAACGGGAGTAAATTTTGCAAAATTCCCGCCAAATCCCAAGTATTGGTTGGGAAAACTATCGTAAATTAGCAGAAGATTCAAAAAGAAAAATGCCTCCATAGAAAGAGACAAACTCAAGAAATCCTAATTTTTATACATAAAAAACAATGGATTAAATTCAACACAAGTTTTGAAGCGTGCAAAAGACGACAAAGACCAGCTTCAATCACCACACCAAAAGTTCGAAGACGTTTCTATGGGCGAAACACTTTGTTGATTGCGGCAAAATTACGTCCAATTTTGCAAAATTGCGCCGCAGAATCTAAAAACACCCCGCATTTTAGGGCTTCGTTTCCCACCACAGACTCAACAGAATCGCCTCAATTGGGCCGAATTGTGGCCCCTTTGGCCAGCAGATCACTGTCCAAATGATAAAGCCCGCGCCCCTGCTCCTTAGAGACATAAAGCGCGCGATCCGCATCTGATAGAATTTCATCAGGGGTTCGCTCGGTGCCTTGCTCTACAATTGTGGCCCCGATGCTCGCGCCAATCTTGCAGGCAACCCCTTCAAAGTTGATCGGCTCGCTCACCGCCGCAATAATCCGATTTCCGACAAGCGCCAAATCCTGTGCAGTGCCATATTCCGACAGCACCACCACAAATTCGTCCCCCCCAATACGGGCGACCAAATCAGTGGCCCGCATCTGGTTTAACAAAGTCCGAGAGGTTTCCTGCAGCACAAAATCACCAGCCGCATGTCCATGCGTATCATTCACCGCTTTAAAGAAATCGAGGTCGATTTGCATCAAAGCAAACCCCTTACCTTTTGATCGGCGTAACAACCGCGCCAAATGTTTTTCCAACGCACGTCTGTTGGCCAATCCTGTCAGAACATCCGTAAACGCCTGTTCTTCCGCGTGGACCTTGGCACCTTGCAGCCGATGACTTTGTTTTTTGTGCTGTTGATAAAAAAACGACTGCACTTCGATCATGTAAATCATTTCGACCGTAGGATCGGCGGGGGAAAAATCCTTGGTTTTCAAGTTCCGCAAGCCGACCACATCCATCACACCTGCCCCAAGGGACAGGTTCAAGATCAGCCCACCATTTGGCATTGGGGCGGCCACTGCCTTCATGTTTTGTCCAGGCATATGCACCATTTGCAGCGACAGTTTTTCCCCTTCATGGGCCAATATATCGGTCACTGTGTCCATCCCTGCAGGCCGTTTGATCGTCAGCAGCTCAAACAGGGTATGGTCCTCCGCCTGTTCACAATCCAGCAGCTTGCGAAACGTTCGCCCCGCACCAATCACCTGCCCCGACGCATCAACCATCACATGGAACGGCAACAATATGTCCAATGTACCATCAGACAAACGCGCATTTGCGACCCCGTCCTCTGTCGTCTTTGTAAATGCCACCACCGCCATCAGGAAACCGCCACCGTGTTCTGCGCTATTTCGGGCCACCCCATGTGCATCAAGGAAATATCGAAACGATCCATATCGATATCCCCTTTCCGCTCGGGCAAATGGTCGATCAAAATCAAAGCGCCGTAATCATCCGCCATACCGCGCAACAACCCCAGAAAAACCGCACCAAATCCCAGTTTTTCAAACTGATAATGCAGGGTAAATTCGCTATCTGATCGGGTTTCCAATTCAAACTGTGGCACATCCAAATCGGGCAGCGCGATTTTTGCACGGTCATGCACGTCTTCTAGCGATTGCAGAAACTCAACAAAATTCTCCCCACCAAACCGCAGTAATTTGCGCACGGATGTCAGAGTCGACTCTGAAACCACAAAAGTTCCGAAATCTTCAAGTATATCAGACCGTTCCCTTCCCAAAACTTTTGTAAGGGCAAGGATCACACGGTCTGTAATCACATCGTCATAGGACAACATGGTTTCGAAGTTATAGCTGGTCAGCTCCGCCCGCCCGCAGGTGTCTTCCCAAGTTTCTTTGCCAAAAATTTCACAAACATACGCCTGTAATCCGCGATTGATGGTTCCGTGCATGCACAACTCCTCTTGAAGCAGTGCAAGTGCTAAACCATCAATCGTTAAGAAGTATGAACGCCGCTCGGCTTCACCCCCTGAAAATCTCTAAAACCTTAACAATACAGAGGTTAGAAATCCGTCGGTGCGCCCCCTTCGGCTTTGCGCCGTTCCACAAAGGCTGCCAGTTCTTCCTTGATACCCTCATCCATGGGCGGCGGTGTGAATTCATTCAAAATGTCTTTGAAAATCTTATGCGCCCGTTCCGCCGTCCAAGTGGCCCCATTCAGCTCCCAAGCCTCATAATTTGTCCAATCACTGGCAATCGGACTGTAAAACGCATCCTCATATCGATCCTGCGTATGTTGCACGCCGAAATAGTGCCCCTGCGGCCCCACTTCAGCAATGGCATCCAACGCCAATTCTTCGGGTCCAGTGTCTGTAATGACAGGCTCCATATACCTCTGGATCATCTGCAATACTTCACAGTCCATGATAAACTTCTCTGGGCTGGCAATCAGCCCGCCTTCCAGCCAACCAGCCGCATGATAGACCACGTTGGTCCCCGATTGCACCGCCGCCCAAAGACTGTTTGACGTTTCCCACATGGCCTGCCCATCAGGAACATTCGCCGTGCACACGCCACTTGATCGCATCGGCAGATCGTAAAACCGTGCCATCTGCCCCGTCATTTGTGTGGCCCGCATATATTCAGGTGTCCCAAACGCTGGTGCACCTGATTTCATGTCCACATTCGATGTAAACGTGCCAATTGCAACGGGACAGCCAGGATTAACAATCTGCAACAACACAATGGCGGCCAAACCTTCGGCAATCGACAAGGCAACCGCCCCTGACATGGTCACAGGGGCCATAGCCCCGGCCAATGTAAACGGCGTTACGACAACAGGCTGCCCACGCCGCGCCAATCGCATGGCACCGTCGAGCATCGGAAAGTCATGCACCAAAGGCGACACCGAATTGATGTTTGTGTACATACGCGGTTTCGCATCGAATTCATCATCCGTCAGCCCGCCCGCAATGCGCACCATTTCCATCACATCTTCGACCCGCTCTTTGCCGAGCGAATAGGCATGGGTCACCTTATCCGTGACAATCAGCTTTTCCTGCAAGCAATCCAAATGCCGAATAGACGCATGAATATCAATCGGCTCCACGGGATACCCACCCGCAAGATGGATACAGTTGAAATAACTCGTCAACTTCATCAAATCGCTGAAACTCTTGAAATCGCCCGATTTCTTACCCGTTTCAAGATCCCAATAATTCGGCGGCGATGATACGTTGCCAAAAACAAGACTGTTGCCACCAAACTCAATCGCGTGCTCAGGATTACGCGGCGTGATGGTGTATTTACTTGGGGCTTTCCCCACCAACTCCATCACCATGTCTTCGTCAAAGAACACGGTTTCATCGACAACCTTACACCCAGCCGCCTTGAAATAGCCCAGCGCCTCTGGGTTCAACATCTTGATGCCAATCTTTGACAAGATGTGCATGGCAGCCTTGTGAATGGCTTGAACGCCGTCCTCATCCAACGGTTCCGTTGGGCGATCAATGTTCTGAATGTTCCGCCACGGCATTTGATCAATCGCAACGGTTGATGTGCGCCGCGCATTCCCTGCGCGTCCACCGCCTCTGCTTCGTCTCGCCATGAACTATCTCCCAATATTCGTATTCAGCATTGCCAACCTGACAGTCCTTTGTCGTATATTGTAATTCATTTACGACAAAGGATGACGCTTACGTCTGCGCTTTACCACAAAGCTCCCCTTTAATGACCAGATACACAAACAGAGCCCAAGCCAATGTCCTCCCCTTCAGAAACTCCGCCATCACAACAAACGATTCGCACGGGTTTGCTGTTAATCGACGGCTTCTCCTCACTCTGCGTGTCGGCTTTGATCGGCCCCTTACGCTCTGCCAATCGTGAACTCGGCGCGGACATCTATGCGTGGGATATTCTGTCCACGGACGATCAACCGATCAGCGCCTCGGATGGAATTTCGATTCAGAACACAATGTCGAGCAAAGACAACAAGCATTTTGACTATTTCTTTGTCTGCGCAGGTATGGAGGCTGATCCCCCAAACCGCGCCCTGCTCAACACCACATTGCACCGCTATGCGCGGCAATCAAATGTGTTTGGCGCACTGTGTATCGGCAGCTTTATGTTGGCCCGTGCTGGGTTTCTCGACGGGTATGAATTTACGCTACACTGGGAAAACCAGCCTGCTTTTTCAGAAGAATTTCCAAACATGTCCATTTCCCCAAACCTCTACGTGATGGATCGGGACCGCTGGACAGGTTCGGGCGGTTTGTCTTCTATGGATATTTCGCTCCATATCATTGCGGAACACCACGGCGTCCGCGTGGCCAACGCGGTCGGCAATCAGTATCAAATCGACCGCATCCGCCGCGCATCTGTGGGCCAACGCCCTTATTGGCTCAACCAATACGAAACCCTGCCAAAACCCATCCAAGCCGCTATCGCAGCCATGATGGAAAATATGGAAATCCCCTTGGCGATCCCTGAAATCGCTGCAGCGGCGGGCAAAACTGTGCGCTCCCTTGAACGGTTGTTCGCCAGCCAAATGGGATCAAGCCCCGCCCGCTTCTACCGCAAACTCCGTTTGGAAAAGGTGCGCCAATTGCTTTGGCACACTAACCTGTCGATCCTCGAAATTGCCCTTATGACGGGGTTCCCCAGTCCGTCACACCTGTCCCGCCTGTATCAAGCTGAATTTGGTCTAAAACCCTCAGAAGATCGCAAAGATCGGTTCGGCGTGAAAAAGTAACCTCTACAGCCCCAGATGCGCTGGAATTCCCGTAATGTCGGGCAAAATCACATCTGCCAAATGCGCGATATCCGCCTCTTCGGCAGGGCCTGTTAACACACCAATGGTCATGCCCGCGTTGGCCGCACGCCCTGCACCCAGATCATGGGTGCTGTCCCCAACCATCGCAACCGCGTCCATCGGCAACCCAACCGCTGCACCAAAAGCCAGCAAAGGGTCTGCTGCGGGTTTCATGCCATGCCCACTGTCAAACCCCGCCACAAAATCAAACAACTCATAAATGCCTTCACCCTGCAATTGCTGCACCGCACCCACTTCGTAATCGTTGGTGATTAACCCCAGCTTGAAGCCTTGCGCCTTCAACGCGCTAAAGAAGGCCTTCAAATCACACACAGGCAACGACGGCAGACTTTCCAAATGCTGAACCGCCACCGCATCAACCTGCTCTGCAGTCCAATCTGGCAACAAGGTCAACCACGCGTCGTTAATCTCCCCTGCCGATGCGCCCACAATCAAACTGCCAGGCAAGAACACACGGCTGTCGATGTCATATCCGACAGCCTCGGCCAAAGTGCGTTTCAAGGCATCATCACCCCCCGATAAATCCGCCAACACAAGGTCCGTCCAAACCGCCCAAGTTCCTCCGTAATGAAACAGCGTTCCGTCCTTATCAAACACCAAACCTTTGATCGTCATGCCACAGTCTCCTTTGGGATCAGCCCTACCGATTGGCAGCAAATCACGCCACTCAATAAATATTACAGATTGACTCGCATCTCAATGTGATTAACGATGTTAACTATGCAAACGCCCATCGATCTTCACTCTGGCCTTGGCTACCAACTGACCATCGCAGCCCGCAAAAACAACGCAGGGTTCGAAGCCGATCTCTCAGATCTCGGCCTGACACGGCAAATGTGGTGCATCCTTGTAGCGGTTGGGGACCAGCGCATCACCGCGCCCTCTGCCATTGCAGATTACATCGGCATCATCCGCCCTGCCGCCTCACGCACCCTCAAACAAATGGAACGCGATGGCCTGCTCCTGCGCTCTGCGGGGGACACTGACAAACGCACAACCACGGTGGCACTCACCCCCATCGGGCAAAAGCGGCTGAACCAGTCAAAGCCAATTGCCCAAAAAACCCGTGACGCGCTCAATGCCGCACTCACCCCCACAGAACAGTCCCAGCTGCGTGATCTTCTCGCCAAGCTCACAGCACCGCTCAACACCAAAGCAACAGGCGTCTGATTATGACCAAACTCTTTTCCTACAAAAATCGCGCCCCACACCTTGGCCCTTACCCGCTCGAACGCTTGCGCCGCACCGATGTTCAACCCGACCTCGGCACCCTGACTCCAGCGCCGCAAATTCATTATACTGATCCAAACCCACTGTCTGTGATCAACGCTATGGGCGAATATCAGGCCATGATGGACGTAATCCGCAACGGCACCGTGAAACAGGAAATGGCTACCATTCCCTCTGATCCAACAGAACGTACCAACCACCTGAAATCCTTTGGCTATTACTGTGACGCTTCCATGGTTGGCATGGCTAAAATCACCGATACCATGTGGCTCAAAACCGCGTTCAGCAACCCAGATGTGGATCGGCTGTCCGATACACTGCGCACCAAACAGGTGAAAACCCTCGCCTCTGGCATCGACATGATCATGGCTGGCCTGCGCGAAGCCATGGCAGCCCCGCCCACCACATGCACCCACCACACCAACGCAATTGTTTTTCTCTACGAATATCCACGCGATCCCAAACCGCAGGAAAAAGGCACTGATTGGATTCACAACGCCCAAGCCCACCGCGCCGCCTTACGCGCATCGGAAACCGCCAGCGTTCTTGCCGCCTACATCCGATCCCTCGGCTATGAGGCCCGCGCCCACTCTGCATCGGCGTCAGATGTCGATCTTGCCCGCGTGGCCACGGCTGCGGGCCTCACCCAAATCAAAGACGGCATCGCCACCAACCCCTTCCTCGGCACCCGCTACGGGCTTAGCGTGATTACCACCACATTGGACCTCACCTCGGATCAACCGCTCGCAGACACGCAACCTCCGCTCTATTCCTACAAATTCGGAACTGGCAAACACGCCAAATCGGCCCGAAATCGCGACCCCTACGCGAAACGAAACTTCGCCGACGGCCCGCACCCTTACGAAACCCTAAAGCGGGTGGATGACCCTACCACCTATATCGATGCGCCAAACGTGGCCCGCGTCCCCAAACGCGCTGACATGTTCGCTCGAACCCTCTTTGGCGATCTTGGCAAGAAAACCCAAGACGCCGCGAAGAACGGCAATTACGTCCGCAAAAATGCAACGGCCTTCTCGTTCCGCCATGCCCTTGGGGCCTTTGTCTTGCTACAAGACGGTGGCAAAGCCGACGCGATCCACCCTTCCGTCGCTGATCCCGTGAAGAACGCTGAAAACCTCAAGGCCACCGCTTACTTCCTTGGCTGCGACGGCGTTGGCCTCTCGGACTGTCCTGATTGGTGTTATTATTCTCATGATGCCACAGGCGCAGAGCTGACCCCCTATCATTCCAACGCCATTTCCATTGTCATCGACCAAGGCCACGAAACCATGGAAGGCGCTTCTGGCGACGATTGGATTGCTTCGGCCCAATCAATGCGCGCCTATTTGCGCTTTTCTCTCCTCGGCGGCGTCCTTGCCCAGCAAATCCGCAACTTGGGCTACACAGCAAATGTGCACACAGTCATGGGGTCCGAAGTTGTCCAACCCCCGCTTATGCTGCTGTCTGGATTGGGCGAAGTGTCCCGCATCGGTGAGGTCATCCTCAACCCCTTCCTTGGCCCCCGCCTTAAATCAGGCACCGTCACAACCAACATGCCAATGGCCCATGACAAACCCATCGACTTTGGCCTGCAAAAATTCTGCGAGGCCTGCAACAAATGCGCCCGCGAATGCCCATCAGGGGCAATCACCGCTGGCCCAAAACTGATGTTCAACGGCTATGAAATCTGGAAATCCGACAGCCAAAAATGCACCACCTACCGCATCACCACTGCAGGCGGATCCATGTGTGGCCGCTGCATGAAAACCTGTCCATGGAACCTTGAAGGACTGTTTGCCGAAGCGCCGTTTCGCTGGGCGGCTTCTAATCTGCCCTTCGCCGCCAAAGCTCTCGCCAAACTCGACGACACGCTTGGCAATGGCACCATCAATCCCGTGAAAAACTGGTGGTGGGACCTCGAAATGGTCAACGAAGGCCCCTACAGCACCCCGCAAGAACCTGTAAACCTGCGCGGCCTCTCCACTGACCTTGATCTGAAATATTCCGATCAAACACTTGCCGTTTACCCCGCAAACCTGTTGCCCCCGCCCTATCCCTACCCGTTCCCCATGGACCGCGAAGCCGCAATCCAGGCCTATCAAGACATGATCCCAGCCGAAGAACACAAACGCCGCCGCGCAGCAGGCCAGCCTCCAGAACACAGCTACATCAATCAAAACCCCGATGACGCCCCCGTCATGCGTGTTGAACTGTCCAAGGTCGAAAAACTCTCCGACCTCGTTACCCTTTACGAATTTTCCAATCCAGATGGATCGCCTTTGCCCCCCAGCACCGCTGGCGCACATATCGACGTGGTCGTCGCGCCAGAGTTCTTCCGCCAATATTCTATGTCCCACGACCCCGCCGACCCGTCAAAATACCAGATCGCCGTACTACGCGAAGACGCTGGGCGTGGGGGGTCTCTTCTTATGTCGCGGGTTTTCGAACAGGGTCGTAAGGTGTTTATTTCCAAACCCATCAATCACTTCCCGCTGATCGAAACCGCCTCCAAAACCTACCTCATGGGCGGCGGTATCGGCGTCACGCCCATGGTTGCCATGGCCCACCGCCTGCACAGCATCGGCGCGGAGTTCGAACTACATTATTCCGCATCCCAAGCGGACCAAGCGGCCTTCGACCAAATCCTGCGCAGCCAACCTTGGTCCGACCATGTGTCGTTTCACTATTCAGACAAAGGCACCCGCGCCGACCTCACCACAATCCTGCAAGCCGCACCAGACGCCCACGTCTACACCTGCGGCCCTGATGCCTACATGACCAGCGTTTTAGAAACCGCAACCGCCAATGGCTTCCCCGAAGACAACCGCCATATGGAATATTTTTCCGTTCCCGAACAACCGGAGTACGAAAACCACCCCTTCACACTAAAACTCGCCAAATCTGGCCGCAGTTTTGACA
>CAYWIR010000042.1:0-11153 GCA_964458375.1 uncultured Neptunicoccus sp. | reverse complement strand
GACCTGATTGAACACCACGACGCAGACCGCAGCCCAGCGGACTTTATGCACGTTTGCCTGCGCTGGCACGAAGCCTTTAACAAAATGGAATACGGCGGCGTGCCCGTCATCGCTGCCTTGCAAGGGGCTGTTGTGGGCGGTGGCTTAGAACTCGCCTCCTCCGCCCATATCCGCGTGATGAACGAAACAACCTATTTTGCTTTGCCCGAAGGCCAGCGCGGCCTCTTTACAGGGGGCGGCGCCACCATTCGCGTCACCGATCTGGTGGGCAAGTCACGGATGATCGACATGATGCTCACAGGCCGCGTCTACCAAGGGGCCGAAGCCGCTGATCTCGGCCTCGCCCAGTACATGGTCGAAGGGGACACACTTGCCCCTGCCCTCGAACTCGCGCGTAAAACCGCACAAAACCTCCCGCTGTCGAACTTCGCAATTTGTTCCGCTGTCAGTCACATCCAAAACATGTCCGCCATGGATGGCGCCTATGCAGAAGCCGTGGTGGCAGGGGTTGTGAACACCCAATTTGAAGCCCGCGAACGCCTCGCCGCCTTTGCCGATAAAACTGCTGCCCGCGTGCGCAAAAACGCGGACTAGCATTCCATGAGCTTTGAAACATGGCTCGCCTTCGCTGCGGCCTCCACACTTCTGGTTTTGATCCCAGGCCCCACGGTGCTCTTGGTTCTCAGCTATGCCCTGACCCAAGGCCGCCGCGTGGCCCTTGCCATGACCGCAGGCGTTGCCCTTGGCGACCTGATCGCCATGACGGCCAGCCTTGCGGGACTTGGCGCATTGGTCCTTGCCTCTGCGGCCTTGTTTACGCTGCTCAAATGGATTGGCGCTGCCTATCTGATCTATCTCGGCATCACGCTCTTGCGTTCCGCCAAAACCACCACGCTCGGGGATCTCACACCAACGGCCGCGATCACCCCTGGCAAAGTCGCCCTTCACGCCACAACCGTCACCGCACTTAACCCAAAATCCATCACCTTCTTTATCGCCTTCGTGCCCCAGTTCATCACGCCAGACACGGCTCTTATCCCGCAGTTCAGCATCCTCATTGCCACATTCGTGACTATTGCGGGCCTCAACGCGCTGATCTACGCCCTTCTGGCCGATAAAATGCGCACCCGCCTGCAAAATCCAACTGTGTTGAAATGGATCACCACCTCAGGCGGCACGGCCCTCATCGCCATGGGCCTAACAGCCACGCTTGTAAAAAGGGCCTAAAACCGATGGACATATCTGACACATTTGTAACAGGATCGCTTGGTGAAATCGTGTCTCTACATGCGCAATATTACCAAAAACACTGGGACTTTGGACTGTTCTTCGAAGCAAAAGTCGCCCGTGAACTCGCGGAATTTGCCTCTCGCAAGGCAGACACAGACCTCTCGCTTGTGGTGACCGACGAACAGGGAGTCGCCGCATCGCTCATTCTTGACCTAAATGATCCAGACTCTGGCGATCGTGGCGCACATTTGCGCTGGTTTATCACCGCCGATAGATGCCGTGGAACAGGGATTGGCCGCAAATTGATGTCTCGTGCGGTCGAACACGCGAACACCCACACCAACGGCAAAGCGTGGCTCACGACGTTTGCAGGGTTAAACTCCGCGCGCCACCTTTATGAAAGCAACGGCTTCACACTTCATTCTGAAAACGAAGGGGCCGCATGGGGCACCCGCGTCACGGAACAGGAATTTAGGCGCTAGGCCACAAATCCCGCTTTGAACGGGGCTAAATTTTGCAACTCCAATCCAAATTTGCCCAAAACCCCAAGGCTCCCACGTCATTCCATCGCCACAAATCTCACTTGCCCCACCCCCCTTGATCCCGCTATCAGCAGCACAACAGCAAGGAGCCATGCCATGACAACTCTCACCATCCGCCGCCCTGATGATTGGCACTTGCACTTGCGCGATGGCGATATGCTGACAGCCGTGGCCCCTGAAACCGCCCGCGATTTTGGCCGCGCGATCATCATGCCCAACCTTGTCCCCCCTGTGGTCACCGCAGCGGATGCCACCGCCTACCGTGACCGCATCGTTGCCGCCGTGCCAAAGGGCGCAGACTTCAAACCTCTGATGACGCTTTACCTAACCGAAACCACGGACCCAGCCGACCTCGCCACCGCCTTCCAAAGCGGCCTCATCACGGCTGTTAAGCTCTACCCTGCGGGGGCGACCACCAACTCTGATTCAGGCGTAAAAAACATCGACAACGCCATGCATATCCTTGAAAAGATGGCGGAAATCGGTTGCCCCCTTTGCATCCACGGGGAGGTCACGGACAGCCACATCGACATCTTCGACCGCGAGGCCGTGTTTATCGAAACCGTGCTTGATCCCCTGCGCACTCGCCTGCCCGATCTCAAAATCATCTCCGAACACATCACCACCAAGAACGGCGTCGATTACGTGCGCAGCGCGGAGAGAAACCTCGCAGCCACCATCACCACCCACCACCTGATCATCAATCGCAACCATATCCTCGCAGGCGGCATTCGCCCCCATTACTACTGCCTGCCCGTGGCCAAACGCGAAGAACACCGCCTTGCCCTGCGCGAAGCCGCCACCTCTGGCGATGCCCGCTTCTTCCTTGGCACAGACAGCGCACCGCACACCGATCCCAACAAACTGATGGAATGCGGCTGCGCTGGCGTCTTTTCGGCCACCAACACCATGTCCTGCCTCGCCCATGTGTTCGAAGAAGAGAGCAAACTCGAAAACCTCGAAAAATTCGCCTCCCTCAACGGCCCCGCCTACTACGGCCTCCCCGTTAATGAGGCGACGCTCACTTTAACAAAGCAAGCGACCCCAGTGACCTTCCCGTCCAAAATCGAAACTACCACTGACCCCGTGACGCTCTTTGATCCAGGCTTCCCGCTGTTTTGGACCACGTCCTGACAAACACGAAACCCCTCAAAAACAACCGCTACAGCACCCTAGAGGGCGGCATCCGTTCAAAGGATACCTACGGGCAGTGATATGAATACAGATCGCCTCGGGCTACACTTGCGTGACATCTTTGCTTTCACCATTCATATTGAAATAGCAAAGAACATCACTTTTCACTGAGGAAAAAGATGGACCTCAAACCAGATCAGATTGATTTGACAATTCTTCTGAGCTTTCCGCGCAGTGGCAGTAATTTCTTACAGAATATCGTAAAATCAAACTCGACAGGGGTTCACTGTACCTCTGTTTACGCTGCAGGTAAATTTTTACGCCCACGCGCACTGCTCAAGTCCCATGCTGTAAACGAGGCCGCCCTGTCCGACGAAATGCTCAACACTTGGGAACGCACCGCACCAAGGAATGGGACCATCATTCTGCAACGCGATCCCCGTGATGTTATGATTTCGTATTTCGATTTCTTACAAACGGTTTTTACCGATGAGGTTTCAATAGAGAACTTTTTTGAACACGATTTCAACCAGTTACACGCCGAGTACGCCAGACGTGTCATTACCAAAGAGTTCCGACCTTTACCAGATCGCGCAAACAAAGATCGCCCCATATGCAGCGCCGCAGACGCCTTAAAAGAGTGGCATAGGTACTGGAAACAAGTGACGCAAAACACTCAATCCCTTTATCTGGACTTTGAAACTCTAATCCACGATCCCAAACACGGTTTTGACACGGTGATGGACTACTTAGATTTACCAAAACCCGATCGCTATATTGGTTTAGACACCATGGTGTCCCAACATGGCGACAGCACCCGTGTCCGAGGAAAAGCAGGGGGATGGCGCAACGCCCCCTCGAAGTACACGCCAATAATCGACGGAACGATGGAGCGGCTTGGCGCAGACATCCTCCAAATGGGCTACTCTAAAACGTAACAGCGGACGTCTGCTCGCCCTATTCCCAAGAAAAAACCCGACTGCAAAAGCAGCCGGGTAAGTATACCTGATGAATAGCCGTAGACCTTGGAGGGTACACAGCCATGAGGCAGTTATAAGAACGACTGTCCGAATCCAGCCGAAACTGGCGAAGATGCTTCCAATGTGCGCAAAAATCGGTCCAGCTTGCGCCTTTCCGAGACGAGGATTTGCACCCATCCGAACCACACCCGATTCGCGTTCTCATGGTCTGAACCTAGCACGAATTGTGGTGGAGCAAAAGTTAACCACACGATTTAGTGTTGCCCCATTGGCACTTTAAACTTTTTTAACGCTTTCACTAAACCCCCTAACCCACGCATTTTACTTCGTTATTTGGCTTATACCGAACTTATCCACAACCTTATCAAGATTGCCATTCCGTACCAAATCTACAACAACTCACTACATCAAATCCGAGGACGAAATGGACGGCAACGCCCCCCCAACAGACGGCCAAGACGCCCACTCAGACGACAGCCACGTCCTGCCCCATTCCATTGAAGCAGAGCAGGCACTCCTCGGCGCGCTTCTGGTGAACAACGAAGTTTATGACCGCGTTGCTTCTTTGGTGAACGAAGGCCACTTCTTTGATCCCGTGCATGGCCGCATCTTCGAAGTCATCGCCCGCCGCATTCAGAAAAACGCCCTCGCCTCTCCCGTCACCATCAAGGCGTTCCTAGAAGACGATCCAGGCCTCGCCGAACTTGGCGGCCCTGCCTATCTTGTGCGGCTTGCAGGCGCGTCTATGTCGGTCTTCGCCGCCAAAGACTACGCCCAGATGATCTATGACATGGCGATCCGCCGTGATCTGATCGCCATTGGCGAAGAAATCACGATCAAAGCCAACGCCATGGACGTGGATGACGAGCCCAAAGAACAAATCGTCGCCGCCGAACAACGCCTCTATGCGCTTGGCGAACAAGGGTCTGTGGATTCAGGGTTCCAATCCTTCCTTAAGGCCGTCACTGACGCTGTGAACATGGCCAATGCCGCCTATCAACGGGACGGCGATATGGCGGGCATCTCCACGGGCCTCAAGGATATGGACGGCAAACTTGGCGGATTGCACAACTCTGACCTTCTGATCCTCGCAGGGCGCCCCTCTATGGGGAAAACATCGCTTGCCACGAACATCGCCTATAACATCGCCAAAGCCTACAAAAAGGGCGTCCGCCCCGATGGCACCGAAGGCGCAGTAGAAGGCGGCGTTGTCGGCTTTTACTCCCTCGAAATGTCCGCAGAACAGCTCGCCGCACGGATCCTATCCGAAGCAGCCGAGGTTGAATCCCACCGCATCCGTTCAGGCGACATGAGCGAGGATGAATTCCGCCGCTTTGTTGAGGCCGCAAAATCACTTGAATCCTGCCCCCTCTTCATCGACGACACCGCCGCACTGCCGATCTCAACCCTTGCCGCACGCGCGCGCCGTTTGAAGCGCACACACGGGCTTGATGTGCTCATCATCGACTATCTTCAGCTGGTGCGCCCTGCCACCGCCAAAGACAGCCGCGTAAACGAAGTGTCGGAAATCACCCAAGGCATGAAAGCCATCGCCAAGGAACTCGACATCCCCGTCATCGCCCTTTCCCAGCTGTCTCGTCAGGTAGAAAGCCGCGACGACAAACGCCCACAGCTTTCCGATTTGCGCGAATCTGGTTCGATTGAGCAAGACGCCGACTGCGTGATGTTCGTTTACCGTGGCGAATACTACAAAGAACGGGAAAAACCCGCTGAACATGAACTCGAAAAAATGGCCTCATGGCAGGCCGAAATGGAAGAGTTGATGGGCAAAGCCGAAGTCATCATCGGCAAGCAACGTCACGGCCCCATTGGCTCTGTCGACCTCGCGTTTGAAGGCCGCTTCACCCGTTTCTCAGACCTTGCCCAACCTTGGCAAGGCGGTCCCCGCAACGAAGAATTTTAAGCATGACTCCAGACTTACAGGGCGTGAACCACATCACGCTTGCCTGCTCCAACCTCTCAAAATCCATCGCCTTTTACCGCAACACGCTTGGGGCCACGCTCAAGGCTGAATGGTCCAAAGGCGCGTATTTTGAACTTGGCGACCTCTGGCTTTGCCTCAGCCTAGAGCGTGATGTCACCCCGCGCGGCGATGACACCCACGTCGCGTTTTCCTGCGCAGAATCCACCTTTGATTACACCGCAGACCACATCGCCGAAACCGCGAAACAGTGGAAAGAAAACACATCTGAAGGTGCGTCTTTGTATTTCCTAGACCCTGATGGTCATAAGCTGGAACTCCACGCAGGCACACTTCAATCGCGCTTGGCACACTATGAAAATATGAAACCTGAAGGCATGGTGTTTCACTAAAGCCGCCGAATATCTGCCCTCAAACACCCGCTAATCAGGCAGCCTTTCATTCAAGGGATGCGTCAGGGCACCGAAACCCCGTCGGCTTAACAGCGGATTATCGATCCAAACATCCAACACATACCTTCCTGAGCGTCAGCTTTCTTTCAGCGCTCAGGGTAGCATCAAAACCTTAAGCTCACCTGCCGCTTACAGGATAAAACCTTAGGCCAAAGCTATGTTAAGTCGCTGATATACCCAAGGACGCAAGGATCGCACCAAAGCTCATCCGCTTTTCTTGGTTGGCCGTCCAATGCGCTTCGAATTGGATCGACACAATGTTATCTTCGATAGACTTAAGCGGAGACGCGAATTCAGGTTTTGTCACCTGAGACGCAGGCAAAAGCGTAACTCCGATACCCAAATGAGCCCAGTTTTCCAAAACATGATAGGCAAGCGCGCGCCCCTCATAGGCATCCAGTTCTAGGTTCTGGTCTTGAAACAAAAACCGCACCGTATCCGACAAGCCGCAATCATCAGGAACCAATAAAATCTTCCGCTCCGCAATATCTACAAGAGACGCAGGCGTAGACGTGGCACCGTTTGGGTGATCCGACACGATGAACAAAGGCTCAGAATATATCGGCGCAGAGTGCAAATTTGTGTTGTCTTGTGGGGATGGGCACAGCCCAAAATCAATCGTACCACTTTGAAGCGCCGGCCCAATGTCGGCCTTGTTCATTTCAGTAAGCACTAACGTAAGGTCGTGCTGTTTGGCCCGTGAAAGCATCGCTTTGGAAAAATCCGTGCTGATCAAAGGGGATTGGCCAATGCGAACGATCTTATCATCGCGGGTCAGAAAGTCAGATGCGCTGCTCAATAGACTTTGACGAGCCGCAACCACGTCCCGCATTTTTTCAATCATCACGTCACCAAACTCTGTTGTCGTGACAGATCGGGTTGTCCGCTCAAACAAACGGCTTCCAAGCTCTTCTTCCAACTGTCCAATCGCGTTTGAAAGCGCGGGTTGTGTCACACAGCAAATGTCCGCAGCCCGCGTGAATGATCCAGTTTCAGCCACTGATATGGCAAATCGAAGGTGTTGAAAGTTCATCTTGAGGATCGCCTAACGGGTCAGTCATCGGTTGCACAGAGATCATACACAAGATGATCCTATGAGATAAATTCAGATTGGTAATGGCTTCATTAGAAAACAGAATTTCTCTTTCTCGTCCGCAATCGACACCTTCCGTAGCACGATAAACACCTCAATCAAAGGACCACAAACATGAAATCATTCTTAGCCGCTACTGCTCTTACTCTGGCTGCCACCTCTGCTTTTGCAGACCCGGGCGCATATCTTCAAATCACTGTTGCCATTGACGACACGGATCGCGCCGCCGCCGCTGCCGTTTACTTTGACTACAAAGAGCCGTTCCTCACAACAATCGACGGCGCAAAGCAGAAAAGCCTGCTTGTACGCGATGAAGACGTGCAGGTTTTGCACGGCTTTGACACCGTCGAAAGTGCCAAAGCCTATTTGGAAAGCGGCTTGTTCAAACAAGACATTGTGACCAAACTCGCGCCTTTGTTTGCAGGCGAGCCAGATATTCGCATCTTTGAAGCAAACTAAAGCGTAATACTGCGGCTCCGTTGCAAAGTTTCAGCAACGGGACCGCAAAATGCCCGAAAAACCCAAATGCAGCCATTGGCAAACTTAATGCCAATGGCTCTCCCGACTCCCATTACAAACCCAATTCCCCCGACTTCAGATATCACCCTTGCCCCCCACTTCCCGCCTCGCTAACCTCCCCGCATGACCACCCCATTTCCCCCGCGCGTTATCCTAGAACGCCACGACTTTCACCGCCGCAAACGGTTCGAAGGATAGCGCCATACCGCGCTCATTTCCCTTCAACGTTTGCAAAAGGTGCTCCTATGACTGATTTCACCCAAATCTCCGTGATCGACCTCGCTGGGTCGGACCAAACCATCATCTCCGACTTCGCCGCCGCCTACTCCACCGCGGGCTTTGCCTACATCAAAAACCACGGCATCCCGCAGGATCTGATCGACGCAACCTTCGCCGCTTCCCGCGATTTCCACGCCCTGCCAGAGGCGCAGAAACAAGCCATCGCGCTTAACAAGAACCATCGCGGCTATATCCCCATAAACACATCCACCGACGTCACCTCAAAACTCGCAGATGTGAAAAAACCCAATCAATCCAGCAGCTTCATGATGATGGGCGACACGCCAGAGGATGCAAACGTGTTCCTGTCTGGCCCAAACCAATGGCCCGACATCGCAGGTTTTCGCGACACCCTCACGGCCTATACCGCTGCCATGACAACCCTCGGCCAACGCCTTATCGCAATCGCCGCACGGGCCTGTAACGCAGACCCAGCCGACCTCTCCCCAGCTTTCGAGGACCCCACCATCTGGCTGCGCCTGTTGCACTACCCGCCAACACCGCCCCTCTCCGCCGATGATCTTTACGGCTCCGCCCCGCACACCGATTTCGGCGCACTTACCCTGCTTGCCCAAGACGGTGTTGGTGGCCTTCAGGTCCAAACCCCCAGCGGTGATTGGATCGACGCCCCCAAAATTGACGGAACCTTCGTCGTCAACGTCGGCGATATGCTGAACCGCTTCTCAAACGGCTTCCTCAAATCCACACCGCATCGCGTCATCAACAAATCGGGGCGCGAACGCTACTCCATTCCCTTCTTCTTTGACCCCCACGTCAACACAACGGTCAAACCGCTGGCAGGCACAGGCGAACCAAATCTCGCCCCCCTGCATTTCGGGGATTTCCTGCGCCACGAACTTGGGGCAAGCTACGATCAACATAAGAAAGTCACCACATGATCCCGCAATTCGATGAAAACACCGCCCTTTTGTTGATCGACGTCCAAAAAGGCATCAACGACACATCCTATTACGGTGGCCCCACAGGCCGCCGCAACAACCTCGCCGCTGAAGACAACATCATTGGTCTGCTCACCGCATGGCGTGCAAAAGGCGGCAAAGTCGCCTTCACACAGCACGATTCCATAGAAGACGGCTCTCCCCTTAAACTCTCCCTTAAAAGCGGCGAGCAACTGCCAGGCATGGACATTCACGACGGCGATATTGCCGTGTCAAAATCCGCCAACAGCGGGTTCATCGGCACGAATTTGGAACAAGAATTTCATCGCGCCCGCATCCATCGTTTGGTGATCGTCGGATATTTCACCAACATCTGTGTGGAAACCACCACCCGTATGGCAGGCAATATGGGCTATGACACCTACCTCGTTCACGATGCCTGCGCGACCATGAACATGATTGGCATCGACGGCACCGATTATGACCCCGACCTTGTGCACAACATGGCCCTCGCATCCCTGCACGGGGAGTTTTGCACCGCCATCACCACCGCAGATGCGCACGCCCTAATCAACGCTGATGCCCCGCATCTTGATCGCGTACAGGGCAACGAATGACCTTCGGCGTTTCCTCTATGACCGCACCTTTAAAACGGGTTGCGCTGCGTGCTCCGGGTCCATCTTTGCTCAATGCAGACTTGCACAAATGGCACTATTCCGATCTGTTCAACGCGGATAAAATTGAACAAACTTATCCACAATTTGCACAAATCCTACAAAATGCAGGATGTGAGGTGCTTTACATGGACGGCGACGATCAGGGCATCGCCGACGCCATTTTCACCTATGATGCTTCCCTCATGACCCCACACGGCGCGATCTTAATGTCCCCGGGCAAGACATTGCGCCAAGGCGAACAGGAACTGCACCGCGCCTTCTATGCAGCCCAAGGCATTCCCATCCTCGCAGAAATAACCAGTGGCACCGCCGAAGCAGGCGACACGCTCTGGCTGGACGAAGAAACCCTTATCATCGGGCGGGGTTTTCGCACTTGCACCTCAGGGGCAAATCAAATCGCAAACGCACTGAAAGACTACGGCGTCAACTGCCCCACCTTCGATCTGCCCGTTTACACAGGGGCCGACGCCTGCCTCCACCTTATGTCGCTTATCTCCATGCTCGACACAAAAACCGCGCTCATCTGCCGTGAACTGCTCCCCGTCGCGCTCTTTGAGCTGCTGAACGCCAAAGGCATCACCCTGATCGAGGCCCCGTTCGACGAATTTCAAGCCACAGGCACCCTGTCTACCAACGTCCTGTGTACCAGCCCCAAAAACGTGGTCATGCTCGAAGGCATCCCAAAAACCCAAAGCCTGATCGAAGCCGCAGGCATCACCGTCACCACATTTTCCGCCGACGCGCTCTGCATCGCTTGCGAAGGTGGCCCAACCTGCCTCACCCGCCCCATATTGCGGGAATAGGCTCTGATATCGCGCCACGGCGACACAATCACCCGTGCCCCCCATTTCTTCTCTGCAAAAATACTCAAAATCCACACCACGCCCCTTGACCCAAACCGCGCTCTGGTGTCCCTAGCTTTCAGACACAAAGGACACAGACAATGGCCGTCGCAACACTCACAATCGACCTCGAAGCCCTCGCCGACAACTGGCGCGCCTTAGACGCAAAATCCGCAAGCACTGTGGAAACCGCCGCTGTGGTCAAAGCAGATGGCTACGGCTGCGACGCGGGCCGCGTCTCCGCCGCCCTGTCCAAAGCAGGCGCAAAAACCTTTTTTGTGGCCGCCGCCGAAGAAGGCATCGCCGTACGCAAAAACACGCCAAATGACACCACAATCTATGTGTTTTCTGGCGGATGCATGGGCGATCACGCGATCCTCAAGGCAAACAATCTGGTGCCACTGCTCAACTCGCCTCAACAGGTGAAAGAGTTCGCCAGCGCAGACGCAAGTTTCGGCATTCAACTGGACAGCGGCATGAACCGCCTCGGGCTAGAACCACATGAATTCAATGTCTTGCGCGACCAAGTTATAGCGGCAGAGCCGCAGCTCCTTATGTCGCATC
>CAYWIR010000041.1:4587-11238 GCA_964458375.1 uncultured Neptunicoccus sp. | reverse complement strand
GGTCGACAGAGATACGGGCGTTTTCGCCACGCTCTGCGTCTTCCATCAGAACATCTACGGCTTCTTTGGGCAGGACCACTGGAAGGATGCCATTTTTGAAGCAGTTGTTATAAAAAATGTCGGCATAAGATGTGGAGATCACAACCTTGATGCCGAAATCTTTGAGCGCCCATGGAGCGTGTTCACGGGACGAGCCACAGCCGAAGTTATCGCCCGCCACCAGAATTTCCGCGCTGCGGTAGGCGGGTTTGTTCAGAACGAAGTCTTCGATTTCTGTTCCGTCGCGGTTAAAGCGCATTTCATCAAACAGGTTCGCGCCGAGGCCAGACCGTTTGATGGTTTTCAGAAACTGCTTTGGGATGATCATATCGGTGTCGATATTGACCAAAGGCATTGGGGCAGCGACGCCCGATACGTTTTCGAATTTTTCCATTGTTCTGCTCCTTACCCGAATTCACGGATGTCTGTGAGTTTGCCCGTTACCGCAGCGGCGGCAGCCATGACAGGGGACACGAGATGGGTGCGGCCCTTGTAGCCTTGGCGGCCTTCGAAGTTGCGGTTGGAGGTGGAGGCGCAGCGTTCGCCTTCGGACAGTTGGTCTGGGTTCATTGCAAGACACATAGAGCACCCAGCCATGCGCCATTCAAAGCCAGCTTCCTTGAAGATTTCGGCAAGGCCTTCTTCTTCAGCTTGGGCACGGACAAGGCCAGAGCCTGGAACGATCATAGCGCGCATTCCGTCTTTGATCTTTTTGCCCTTGAGGACTTCGGCAGCGGCGCGCAGGTCTTCGATGCGACCGTTGGTGCAGGAGCCGATAAAGACGGTGTCGATTTCGATGTCTGACAGCTTGGAACCAGGTGTCAGGCCCATGTAATCGAGTGAGCGGGCAACTGCTTCGGATTTGCCGCCTTCAAAGTCAGATGGGCTTGGAACCAAAGCATCAATCGGCAACACGTCTTCTGGGGATGTGCCCCATGTGACGGAGGGTGCGATATCTTCGCCTTTAAGCGTGATGACCTTGTCGAAATGTGCGCCTTCGTCTGTGAACAGCTCTTTCCATGCGGTTACAGCCAGTTCCCATTCAGCGCCTTTCGGAGCGTGGGGGCGGCCTTGGCAGTATTCGAAGGTTTTCTCATCCGGGGCGATCAGGCCAGCGCGTGCGCCGCCTTCAATCGCCATGTTGCAGACGGTCATGCGGCCTTCCATGGAGAGTTCACGGATGGCTTGGCCACAGTATTCGATCACGTAGCCTGTGCCGCCTGCTGTGCCTGTTTCGCCGATCACGGACATGGTGATGTCCTTGGCTGTGACGCCTGGGCGCAAAGAACCTGTGATTTCGACCTTCATGTTCTTGGATTTTTTCTGGATCAGCGTTTGCGTGGCTAGAACGTGTTCCACTTCGGATGTGCCGATGCCGTGGGCAAGGGAGCCGAATGCGCCGTGTGTGGCGGTGTGGCTGTCGCCGCAAACCACTGTCATGCCTGGCAAGGTCCAGCCTTGTTCAGGGCCAACAATGTGTACGATGCCTTGGCGCACGTCAGACACGGGGTAGTAGTGCAGGCCGAATTCTTTGGCATTCTTGTCGAGTGCTTCGACTTGGATGCGGCTGTCTTCGGTCATGGTCGCGGCGTTGGCGCGATCCAGTGTTGTTGGTACGTTGTGATCTGGCACAGCGATTGTTTTTTCAGGGGCGCGGACGGTGCGGCCTGACATGCGCAGACCTTCGAAGGCTTGCGGTGAGGTCACTTCGTGAACGAGGTGACGGTCAATATAAAGCAGGCATGTGCCGTCTTCGGCTTCGTGGGCAACGTGTGCGTCCCAGATTTTGTCATAGAGTGTTTTAGGTGCGGACATTTTTTATCCTTTGGCTTTTGAGAATGGCGTGAGGTTGGGGCGTTGGTTTTACGCCGATAGCCCTGTGATGCGCGCAACGAAACCGCCGTGGAAACGCCACGGCAGGCGGGTGCGGTCGTCCATTGTGAATCTGATCATCATGGTGGCAGGGCATACCGCGTGGCGGGGATTCTATCAAGGGCGTTGGTGTGGGTGGGGATTGTCCCTTATCAATCCCATAAAATGCGGTATCCTGTCCCAATCAGGTGAGGTGCGAGTTGGAAGAAGAAACCACAACGGCAGAAGATATCGCGACAGCGGCAGATCAAGTGGCAGACTTGCCAAGTGTTGCAGAGCAATTTGCGATGTTGCTGAGTATGTTTGAAAAGACCGTGATGCGGATGATGCAGCCGTGGTCGGGCTATCAACTGGCGATCATCGCGGGGCTGGTTTTTGTGGCGTGGTGCATTGCGCAGTTTTATCGCCCCCGATTGCGCGCACGATTGGGTGCATCCCACGGATTGCCCAAATGGTTCCTGCGGTTTTGTTCGGTTCTGACCAAATGGTTGTGGTTGATGGCCTTTGTTGTGCTGTCATGGATCACTGTCTTTGTGATGCGCGAAGTGACGTGGCCCAGTCGGTCCTATTTTATCGGGATCGCAGCAACATTGGCGTTGTGGTGGTTTGTGGTGGTCGTGACCACACGGCTGATTAAATCACAATCTGCGCGCAGCGTTGTGCGCTGGTTGGTCGGCGTGTTTGTGGTGCTAGAGATTTTTGGTCTGCGCGATACGGCGGCAAATGCGCTCGATACTTTGGCTCTCGATACGGGTGGGGCGCGGGTGTCGTTGTTGACTGTGTTGGTTGCTGCGGTGTCCTTGGCGGTGCTGTTCATCGTGGCGAGGTTTCTGTCCAAGGTTGGATCCAAACGGATCAACGATATTGAAGACATTTCCCCGTCGATCCGTGTGCTGATGAACAAGGCGTTGCAGTTGGGGCTTTATACAATTGCGTTTCTGTTGGGGCTGCGGATGGTTGGCTTTGACATTGGCAACCTTGCGCTGTTGTCAGGTGCGATTGGTTTGGGCATCGGTTTTGGGCTGCAAAAGATTGTGTCGAACCTTGTGTCTGGGGTGATTATTCTGCTGGATAAATCGATCAAGCCCGGGGATGTGATTTCGCTGGATGGGACGTTTGGCTGGATCACGCAGCTGGGTGCAAGATACGCATCGGTGCTGACGCGGGATGGACGTGAATACCTGATTCCGAATGAGGATTTCATTACATCACAGGTGGTTAACTGGTCTCATTCATCCGATCTGGTGCGGTTGGAAATTCAGTTTGGTGTGGCCTATGCCAGTGATCCGCATGAGGTAAAACGGCTGGCATCTGAAGCGCCGTTGCAGGTGGCGCGGGTGGTGAAAATTCCGAAACCTGTGTGCCATATCGTGAACCTTGGGGACAGTTCCATTGATTTCACGCTGCGGTTTTGGATTCGCGACAGTACCGCGGGCCTGACCAATGTGCGCGGTGATGTGTTTCTGGCGCTGTGGGATGTGCTGAAAGAAAACGATATTGAGATTCCGTTCCCACGCCGTGACGTCACGATTTTGAATGACACCGTTCCGAAACCTGCGCCTTTGCCGAACGACTGAGCTGAAAGCAGTGGCCTTGTGACGGGGGCTTTGCGGCGCAAAAGGTTAACACTTCCTAAACGTCGACACGTTCAAATGGACGTGTCGACGTTATTGGTTGGTTAAGGTTTGGGGGGCTGGCTGGTGGATGGCCAGCATGACCGAAAAAGGCGTTTAACCTGCCGCGTGAATAAGAGTAGCCTGTGGCAAAGACCAACAGGAGCCTTTCATGTCTGCCCAATTCGCCGCCCCCACCGATGCCGCAATCCCCATTGATGTGATTGCATCCGATCAATTTGAGCACTTCGAAACAGAAGCAGCGGCCGAGACCGTGGCTTGGGCCAAGGCCAACGGATTTACCGGCAAGCTGGGGCAGGTTTTATGTGTGCCATCGCAAGGTGGGATTTCCCGCGCTTTGGTGGGGTGGGGCACGTCACAGCAACGGGCGCGTGGGCGGCTGCATTTTGGACATGCTGCGCTGAAGCTGCCCGAAGGTGTTTACGCAATTGCATCTGGTTTGGACGGTACCGCACTGGATGAGGCGGCGTTGGCTTGGTTGCTGTCTGGGTATGTTTTTGATCGGTACAAAAAGAAAACCGCCCCAAAGGCACGATTGGTTGCACCCGTCGGTGTGGATGCCGCCCGTTTAGAGACGATTGCTGCTGGGGATTTCTTGACCCGTGATCTTATCAACACGCCCGCGTCGGACATGGGGCCAGAAATGTTGGAAGCCGCGTTTCTGAAGGTGGCGGGCGATCATGGGGCCAAGGCGGAGGTGATCCGTGGGGAAGATTTGTTGGCGCAGAATTTTCCGATGGTTCACGCCGTTGGTCGCGCATCTGATCAGGTGCCACGTTTGCTCGATATGTCGTGGGGCGATGCGGGTGATCCAAAAATTACGTTGGTCGGCAAAGGCGTGTGTTTCGATACGGGGGGTTTGAACATTAAACCCGGGGGATCGATGGGCCTGATGAAGAAAGATATGGGCGGGGCGGCGACTGTTCTGGGCTTGGCGCATATGATTATGGCGCTGGGCGTGAAGGTGCGATTGCGGGTGATCGTGCCTGCGGTGGAAAACTCTATTTCTGCTGGGGCATTTCGCCCGCAAGATGTGCTGACGTCCCGCAAAGGGTTGACGGTGGAGATCAACAATACGGACGCTGAAGGGCGGTTGGTTCTGGCGGATGCACTGGCGCTGGCGGATGAGGACGCGCCTGATCTGTTGGTGTGTAAGGCAACGCTGACAGGGGCTGCACGGGTTGCGCTCGGCCCTGATGTGATGCCGTTTTACACGGATGGGGATGCGCTGGCAGAGGAGCTTACGACGGCAGGGGCAGAGGTGGCTGATCCCTTGTGGCGCATGCCGTTTTGGGACCCTTATGAGGGTATGATCGAACCTGATGTGGCGGATTTGGACAATGCGCCAGCGGGTGGATTTGGCGGGTCGATCACGGCGGCGCTGTTTTTGCGGCGATTTGTAGAAAAGACCGTGAACTTTGTGCATCTGGATATTTATGGTTGGACGCCAAGTGCATTGCCAGGGCGCACCAAAGGGGGGGCTTGCATGTCAGCGCGGGCCATGTTGCAGGTGGTTGAAGCACGGGCGGCAAAGTGATGGATCGGCGAAGCTATCGTTGCAACGGATCTGTTGCGCATGAGAGTTTGCGTGGCGCTGTTGAGGGTGTGGACTTCGTTGAAGGAGAGATGCGATCGGTATCGGCCCCTGTTGCGGATTTGCTGACGGGGCCATCGGGCGCGCTTGATCGGCAATTGGTGCACGGCGAAGGTTTCTGCGTTCTAGAGGAATTGGATGGGTTCGCTTTTGGCTATGCGGTGCCAAGCGGATTTGTGGGCTATCTTGCCAGTGATGACCTGCGCCGCGCGATTGTGCCAACCCATCGCGTGGCCACGTTCGGTGCGCATGTGTATCCAAGCCTGTCGATCAAAACGGCTCCTGTGGCACGGCTGCCGTTTGGGGCGTTGGTTGCGGCAGCGGACCAAGCGGATGGGTTTTGGCGCGTTGCGGAAGGGTTTGTACCCGCGCAACAACTTCTGCCTGCTGACCAGTTTGAACCTGATGCCGCGGCGACGGCGCTGCGATTTCTGGGTGTGCCCTATCTGTGGGGCGGGGATAGCAATTGGGGCATTGATTGTTCAGGTTTGATGCATGCGGCATTGCGAGCGGCGGGGCAGGACTGTCCGCGCGACAGCGATCAGCAAGAGGCGTTTTTTGCGCCTGTTGAATCGGCACAGCGTGGGGATTTGGTGTTCTGGAAAGGACACGTTGGAATGATGGTCGATGCAGATACGATTGTTCATGCAAACGGGCACCATATGGCAACCACGGTGGAACCTTTGGCATTGGTTACGGCGCGAATTTTGGCGTCTGAGGGAAAAGAGGTTACGTCGATCAGGCGACCTTGACCCTTCGGGTTAATCTACGGCGCGAATAAGTTTGCGTTCCAACACGCGCAGCACGGTTTTCAGATCATTGCCGCGTTTTAAAATGCGACCATCCATGCCGATGATGCAATACAGGCCCTGTTTGCCCTGTAGTTTTGGCCGTTTCTCGATTCGATACAGCGCATGTTCTGCGGTTCGGCGGAAAATGGAAAATACAGCGACTTCGCGCAGGGCGCTGATGCCATAGTCGCGCCATTCGCCCGCTGCCACCATTCGGCCATAAAGGGACATGATTGGACCAAGCTCCGTTCGATGGAAGTGAACGGCGTCAAAGCCCTTGTTCGGAGGCATTTGGGTAACGGAGTGCATGTTCATGGAAGCAGTTTGGGGGGTTGAAGTGTTAATGGCAAGTTAATTCATAGTCCGATTCAAGGCATGAAAAGACCGCTAGTTTGCCCCAATTGGATCACAGAATCGTCGCCTTACCCCTTCATAAAGCCCGTACGCGTAAAGTGAGTAACGAGTAACAGCCCCGTTTGGGTCGCCGTGTTTTGGCGAAACAACGGGGTTTTTTCTCGGCTCACTTTTCGCGTTTCAGGAGGGATGTTTTGGAAACTGTTGGTTATCTTAGAAATCACAAAAATGCCTTATTCCTTCCCCGTCTTTGCCTCGATTGCGGGTCAAACATGGTGACAGAGCTGAAATATTGCTTGCTCCCGACGCGGCGGTCAAAAATGCCCCCACCCTTGGTCGCTGCGTCGGGGCGATATTCCCAAAAACA
>CAYWIR010000041.1:0-4487 GCA_964458375.1 uncultured Neptunicoccus sp. | reverse complement strand
GTTCCTGTGGTGTCGGTGACGAGGTTCTGTTCCGACACATAGGCGACATAGTAGGACGAATCGTTTTCGGCCAGCAGATGATAGAACGGTTGTTCTTTTTTCGGGCGCGCATCTTCTGGGATGCTTTCCCACCATTCATCGGTGTTGGAGAAGGTTGGATCCACGTCAAAAATCACACCCCGAAAAGGATGTTTACGATGACGAACGACCTGTCCGATTGTGAATTTTGCTTCTGCGTGCAGCATACGACCACTTAACTTAACTAGCGTGCCCAAAAAATCGAATCCTTCGATCCGATTGACAATATGTCATATTTTGAGGGAATGATTGCAAGTAAATTAAGGGAAACAGTTTTTGGCGCTTTTCGGAACAGTTTTACAAATTGTAGCGCCAGTTTTCCTTTTGGCGTTGATTGGAGTGGTCTGGGTAAAGCTCGGCTATGAGTATCGTGTTCAGTTTGTAACGCGGCTTGCAATGACCATTGGCGTGCCTGCTCTGATTTTCACTTCGTTGATGAAAACAGAGATTGAACGGGAGGCTTTGTTCGACACGGTTTGGGCGACTTGTGCGGCGTATGCTACTGTTACGGTTGTATTTTATCTGGTTGTGAAACTGTGGCGGCTGGACGTGCAGACGTTTCTGGCACCGCTGATATTTGGGAACACGGGGAACCTGGGTTTGCCACTGGCGTTGTTCGCGTTTGGCGAAGTGGGTTTGGGGTATGCGGTGGTGGTTTTTGCCGTGATGGGCATCTACTCCTTTACCTTCGGAATTTGGCTGGTGTCGGGCGGCGGTTCTCCGCTGAAAGTGATTAAGGAACCGTTGGTGGGGGCAACGTTGCTGGGTGGATTGTTCATGGTGCAGGGGTGGCAGACGCCTGTTTGGATGACGAATACGCTGGAGCTGATTGGGCAGATGGCGATCCCGTTGATGTTGATTACATTGGGTGTGGCGCTGGCCCGTTTGACGCCTGAAAACATTTTGCGCGGTGTTTTGCTTTCCCTTGTAAAAGTAGGGCTTTGCGCGGGTCTGGCGTTTGGAATTGGGCAGCTTTTTGAACTGGCGCCTGTGGCGTTGGCTGTTTTGGTTTTGCAGGTTTCAACGCCTGTTGCTGTCACGTCTTATCTGTTGGCGGAAAAGTACGGAGCCGAGGCTGGTGAGGTGGCGGGTTTGGTGGTTGTGTCCACTTTATTGTCCGTTGTGACCATTCCGATCACATTGGCGTTTTTGGTTTAAGCAGGGGCGACAAAGCCTTTATTTTTGTTCAATTTTAGTGTAAAAGAGCCGAAATACCGACGTTAGATCGGAATACGAGGCAGATATGAAATACAGCACGATCCTTATCGCGGTTCTGATCCTTGCCGCCTGTTCAGGTGGACGGTCCGCACCGCCCAGAAATCTCGACAATGCTTGTTTGATGCTCAAGGAGCGCAAGGGCTGGTCCCGCGATCTGAAAGCGATGGAGCGCAAATGGGGGGTTCCCCGTGAAGTTGTCCTTGCGACTATCTATCACGAAAGCCGTTTCGTGGCCAAAGCGCGCACGCCGCGCAAATACACGTTGGGTGTGATCCCGATGGGTCGCCAATCGTCGGCTTATGGATACAGTCAGGCGTTGGACGGTACGTGGGATTGGTACAAACGATCCACTGGCAAGCGGTTGGCGCGAAGAGACAATTTTGGCGACGCGGTGAATTTCATGGGCTGGTATATGAACCAGACTTTGGAAAAGAACGGCGTGTCCAAATCGGATGCTTACAACCAGTATCTTGCCTATCACCAAGGGCACACAGGGTTTAAGCGTGGCAGCTATCGCGGGAAACAGTGGTTGTTGAATGTTGCTTCAAAGAACCGTGCGCGGGCTTCTATGTATGGCAAGCAATTGGCGACTTGCCCACGGCGCTAAAAAAGGGGCGAAGACCTAGCGGTCGTCGCCTTCTTTTACGATCCGATCAATGTCGAACAAGCGGCCTGGAATGCGGGTTTTCTTATCCAGTTTCCCAAGGATGACGGTTGTTTTCTGACCGCTTTCATCTGTGACAATCCATTGGCGCAGTTCTGTGGGTGTGTCCGTGAATACCAGTTTCACATTGCCGAAATTCGGATGTTCAGGATCTTGTGCCGTAATTGATGTGGCGGTGCCATCGTGTTGATGGGCCGTGACCATACCGCTGGTGCTGAGGTTTACGTTCTTTTTCAGGATTATGTGCAGCGGGGTTTTGTGCAGTGGATATTGCTGCGGCCCTGCGTTGGATCGTTTGTCAAAGATCGCGAGACGGCTTTGTCCAGCGATCACAAGTGATTCATTTGGTGCTGCGTATTCAAACCGCATCCGTCCAGGGCGTTTGATGTAAAACGTGCCTTTGGAGAGGGTGCCATCGGGGTTCACTTGCGTAAAGTCGCCCTTCGCATTCAAAAGCCCGTTGAGGTATTTTGAAATTTCGTTCAGCGACAGCGGTGTGGTGTTTGCCAGAGCTGGAGCTGCAAGTGGGAGGGCGGCGAGGCCCCCGAGGAAAAGTCTTCGTTTCATGTCATTAACATAGTCGCCCATTGGAGCGGAAAAAACCCCAGCTGTGAACAATCAATCGTGAGACCCGCCTTGCGGCGGAATCTCGCCTTTGATTTTAACTGTTAGTGTTGTTCTGGCACCAAGATTTCACGTTTGCCTACGTGGTTGGCTTGGGATACGACGCCTTGGTCTTCCATTTCTTCGACCAATTTGGCGGCCTTGTTGTAGCCGATAGACAGTTTGCGCTGGATGTAGCTGGTGGAGCATTTGCGATCTTTGATCACAATGGCCACGGCTTGATCGTAAAGCGCGTTTTCGCCGTTTGTGTTGCCACCAAGGCCGAGCACTGCGTCGATGCTGTTTTCTTTGTCGTCGGCTGGGCCTTCGACCACGCCTGACACATATTCTGGTTCGCCAAACGCTTTGAGGTGGTTGACCACTTCTTCGACTTCTTCATCGGAGGCAAATGGTGCGTGGACGCGGGTGATTTTACCGCCGCCTTCCATGTAGAGCATGTCACCCATGCCCAACAGCTGTTCGGCGCCCATTTCACCAAGGATGGTGCGGCTGTCGATTTTGGAGGTCACTTGGAAGGAAATCCGTGTTGGGAAGTTCGCTTTGATTGTGCCTGTAATCACGTCCACGGAGGGGCGTTGCGTTGCCATGATCAAGTGGATGCCAGAGGCACGCGCCATTTGCGCAAGGCGCTGGATGCAGGCCTCGATCTCTTTGCCAGCGACCATCATCAGGTCGGCCATTTCATCGACGATGATGACGATGAACGGCATTTTTTCTGGTGTGAATGTTTCGGTTTCGAACACTGGTTCGCCCGTTTCGTCATCAAACCCTGTTTGAACGGTGCGGGTGAAGTCCTCGCCTTTTGCAAGGGCTGCTTCGACGCGGGCGTTATAACCGCCGATATTGCGCACGCCCATTTTGGACATTTTGCGATAGCGCTCTTCCATTTCACCGACGACCCATTTCAGGGCAACAACGGCCTTTTTAGGATCGGTTACAACAGGGGAGAGAAGGTGCGGGATGCCGTCATAAACGGAGAGTTCCAACATCTTTGGATCAATCATAATCATGCGGCATTCTTCTGGCGGCAGCTTATAGAGCAGCGACAGGATCATGGTGTTGATAGCCACGGATTTACCAGAACCCGTTGTACCCGCGATCAGCAAGTGAGGCATTTTCGCGAGGTTGGCGATCTGGGATTTGCCACCGATGTCTTTGCCAAGTGCCAAAGGCAGACCTTGGTCTCCATCGCCGTAGTCTTGGGAGGCCAAAAGTTCGCGCAGCAAAACGGTTTCGCGGTTTTCGTTTGGCAATTCGATCCCAATAACGGAACGACCCGGCACAGTGGATACCCGTGCGGAGAGGGCGGACATGGACCGTGCAATGTCGTCGGCAAGGCCAATAACACGGGATGCCTTAAGACCTGGCGCAGGTTCAAGTTCGTACATGGTGACAACAGGGCCGGGGCGAACGGAAACAATGTCGCCCTTTACGCCGTAGTCATCCAGAACGCTTTCGAGCATACGGGCGTTTTCTTCTAAAGCGGCGTCAGACAGTTGGTGGCGCACGATGGTTGTTGGGCTTGCCAACAGTTCGAGCGGCGGAGTTTCATAGTCTGCTGTGTTGCTTTTGAACAGGCTTGGTTGTGCTTCGGCTTGGGCCTTTTTGCTTTGCTTAACAGGTGCTTGCGAGCGGGGCTTCACAACTGGCTTTTGCTCTTCATAGGTTGGCTGCCGCCGTGTCGTGGAAAACGTTCCAGCAGGGCCGTCTTCTGCATTGCGGGATGCGCCACCAAGGGCAGGGGCCGCTGGGTCGCCGTGATCGGGTTGTTCGCGGAAAATGTTTTCTGTGACCGCAGGTTCGTCTGAAATGCGCATGGTGCGGGCGCGCAGAACCTTGGACTTGATCGCATCGTTGATACGGCTGCGCACGCGATCCTGTTCCAAGTCATCGTCATCGGCCA